>NZ_JBHVDX010000004.1:0-110373 GCF_042802555.1 Streptomyces sp. NPDC057474
CCTGCGAGAGGAGCGGGCCCTCGGCCGTACGGGGTCGCGGTCCGGGATCAGCGCACCGGACTCAGCGCACCGGACTCAGCGGACCGGCATGCCCTGGGGCTGCTGCGGCGCGATGCCGAGCGCGGTCGTGTACTTGCCGAGCGCCAGCTTGCCGATCGCCGGGTAGGGGCCGAGCGCCTCGGCGGCGGAGCAGCCCGCCTCCTTCGCGGCCGCCTCGATCAGACCGGCGTCGATCTCCGGCCCTATCAGGTACGGCGCGAGCGCGAGCTGCTGGGAGCCCGAGGAGCGCAGCTGCTCGGCCACGGAGGTGATCGAGCCCTCCTGGTCGAGAGCGGCGGCCATCACCGGAACGGCGAGCCGCGCGGCCAGCAGCATGCCCGTGATCCCGGCGGCCTGTACGGCCTCCTCGCCACCCACGGTGGCGAGGACGATGCCGTCCGCGGCGGTGGCGACGGTGAACAGGCGGGCCCGGTCGGCACGCGCCAGACCGGCCTCGGACAGGCGCACGTGCAGCGCCTCGGCGAGCAGCGGGTGCGGACCGAGGACATCGGTCAGCTCGGCCGCGATACGGCTCTCCATGACGGCCTGGCGGACCTGGCGCAGCGTGGCGCTGTCCGGGCCGGCCAGCAGGGGCACGACGACGCCGACGGGGCCGTCCGGCTCCTTGACGTCCAGGCCGGCGGCGCGCGACTGCTCGTAACGGGCGGTGCGCTCCTCGGCGGCGCGCGTGAGCACCGACTGCAGCGTGGGGAACTCGTCGGCACCACCGTCGACGTAACCGATGCGGGCGTCCAGGCCGGGCAGCTCGGAGCGCGCGATGCTCACGACCTCCTCGGCGAGGCTGCGCGTGGCGGCGCTGGGCCTGCCCGGCACCGCGAGGACGAGCGCGGGCGCGCCCTCGGGAGCCGCCAGCGGCTCGGGACGGCGGTGCCGCCCGGGCTGGCGGGGTCGCGGCATTCGTACAGGCAGGCCGGACGCGGGCCCAGTGGGGGAACTCATGGCGCCGCATGTTACTGGCTTCTTGGGCTCCCCTGTTCGGGGAGGGTGCATGTGAGCGGTATCCGTCCGGATTTGTCTGATGAGTTACGGGCCGATCAGGGCCGATCAATACCGCATTTATCTGCTGAGGGGTGTTCTTGGGTGCCCACGGTGATGTTTGTCCGACAGGCTGGATTGATCCCTGTTTCAGGTACTATTTTTCGGCCATCACGTACAACATCCGCTCGTCGTACGGCAACCCGAGTCCGCCGCCCGCCAGCGCGGCCGCGATACGCACGGCGCCGACCAGCGGATCCCCTTCCGCCGACACCCGCAGCGCATGCGGCAGCCGCTCCGCCAACTCCGCCTCCAGGGGGACGAGGAGAGCGTCGCCCAGCTTGAACAGGCCGCCGGCCAGGGCCACTCGGGGCTCGCCCGAGGCCGGACAGACGGCGGCCGCCGCGTCGGCCATGTGCCGGGCCGCCTCGCGCAGAATGTCCGCCGCCACCGGGTCGTCCCCGGCGCAGGCGGCCACCTCGGGCGCGAAGGACGCGAGGACCGCCGGGCGGTCGGACCTCGGGTAGAGCCGGCCGGGAAGCCCGTCCATCGGGCCGAACAACTCCTGGGCGCGCGCCAGCAGCCGGGCCGAACCACCGGTCCGCCCGTCGTACGCCCGCAGCGCCGCCTCCAGCCCCGCCCGCCCGATCCACGCCCCGCCGCCGCAGTCCCCCAGCAGATGGCCCCAGCCGTCCGCCCGACGCCAGCTCTCCAGGTCCGTGCCGATGGCGATCAGCCCCGTACCGGCGGCGATCACCGCGCCGGGCCGCGCACCGAGGGCGCCGGTGTACGCGGCGACCGCGTCGGCCACCAGCGCGACCCGGCTCACCCCCAACTCGCGCGTCAGCGCCGACGGCAGCTCGGCGCGCAGCTGCTCGCCGAGCGTCGCGAACCCGGCGGCCCCCACGGCCACCGCGACCGGACGGCCGCATCCGGCGTCGTGGACCAACCGCCGCGCCATGGGCAGCAACCGCTCCAGCAGATGCCCGGCGTCGATCCCGCGCGCCCCGGTCCGCACCGCCTCCCCGGACACGACCGGCTCGCCGAGCACCTCGGTGCCCCGGGCCAGTACCGCCCGCAGCCCGGAGCCGCCGGAATCCACGGCGAGCACGACGGGCGGCTCGCCCCGGGAGCCATGGGAGGGCGCAGGGAACGGCTCCGGGTCGTGCCCAGGAGCCCGGACCGGGGCATCGCGCGGCCCGGGTCCCGTCGCCTCCCCGGCATCGGTCATGGCAGGCGCCGGTCCACCGGGGCGCCGCCCTGGCGGGACAGCAGGTCGTCGGCGCGGCTGAAGGGGCGGGAGCCGAAGAAGCCTCGGTCGGCGGACATGGGGGAGGGGCGGGCGGACCCGATGGACGGGAGGTCGCCGGGCAGCGGCCGTACCTCCGGCGCCACCGAGAAGGACAGCCCCACCGCGTGTGCGGGAGTTCCGAGATCTGAGTATCGGTGACGAGGGGCCTGCGAGGCGTGATGACCATGGCGGAGTGGCTTGATCACTGGTTGCAACAGGCTCCCCTCCTTCCCGGTGACCGGCTGTGCGATCTGCTGGACCGGCTCGAAGATCTTGGTGAGGAGGAAGACTAGCGCGCGAGGGACCGCCCCTGGGCGGAGACTTCCGTGCGTATGCGTGGACCCGGTGTGTACCAGTAGGGTGACGCGCCGTGGCACCACGACCTTTGCATGAACTTGTTGAAGCAGGCTGGGCGAAGGCTCTCGAGCCTGTGGCCGAACGTATCGCTGCGATGGGGGACTTCCTCCGGGCCGAGATAGCGGCGGGCCGGACCTATCTTCCGGCTGGGGTGAATGTCCTGAGGGCCTTCCAGCAGCCGTTCGATGACGTCCGTGTCCTGATCGTCGGTCAGGATCCCTACCCGACACCGGGGATGGCCATCGGACTGAGTTTCGCGGTGGCGCCCGAGGTGCGGTCGTTGCCGGGCAGTCTGGAGAACATTTTCAGGGAAATGCACTCCGACCTGGGGCTGCCCAGGCCGTCGAACGGGGATCTGACGCCGTGGACGCAGCAGGGTGTGCTGTTGCTCAACAGGGCGTTGACGACGGCCCCGCGCAGTCCGGGTGCGCACCGCGGGCAGGGCTGGGAGGAGGTCACCGAGCAGGCGATCCGGGCGCTGGCGGCGCGGGGCAAGCCGCTGGTGTCGATCCTGTGGGGGCGCGACGCGCGCAATCTGCGGCCGCTGCTGGGGGATCTCCCGGCGATCGAGTCTGCTCATCCCTCGCCGATGTCGGCCGACCGTGGTTTCTTCGGCTCCCGTCCTTTCAGCCGGGCCAACGACCTGCTCGTGCAGCAGGGCGCGCAGTCCGTGGACTGGCGACTGCCGTAACCTCACGCCTGCCGCAGGGTCCGCGCCCCTTGGCGAAGTACCCGGCGTACAGCCCGACTCGTGTCGTGGCGGGCGCGTCCGGATCGACCGCGTGGTGGGCCGTGGCGATCACCTCGTACGCCGGCCTGCCTCGTGGAGCAGCGCGGTGTCCGGCCGCCAGCCCAGCTCAGGTGCGATCAGGTGTCGTACGTCGTGCAGGATCTGCTCGTAGTCGGCCCGGTGGAACTCGTACGGCAGCTCCAGGCGCAGCTCCGAAACGGCCGAGACCACGGGGTCCGCGGTCAGTTGCTCCAGGATCTGTTCCGCGGTCCCGACCACGTCCGGGGCGAACAGGATCCGGTTCTGGCCCTGCGGCGCCAGGGTGCGCTCGTGTCGACCGGCCGCGTACTCCCGGTAGCGGGCCCGGGTCGGTGCGTCCGCGCTGTCGAACGGCACGATCACCCGCCCCAACGCCACCCGGGTCGGCCGGTCTCCGGTGAGGGTGCGCCGGTACTCGGTGAGCAGGGCGAGCTGGGCCGTGGTGAAGTCGTCCGTTCCCTCGCCGGTGACGATGTTGCCACTGAGCAGGTTCAGGCCGTGCTCGGCGGCCCACCGGATCGAGCGCTGACTGCCTCCGCCGTACCAGACCCGGTCCACCAGGCCGGGGTTGTGCGGTTGCAGGCGTGGCCGCTGGGTGTTGCCCGGCGAGTGGATCACCGTGTCCGGGCCGCCGAGGTAGTCGCCGCGCAGGTGGTCGATGACGCGGGCGATCCTGCCGTAGGACAGGTCGAAGCCGCGCCAGTCCCCGTCGTACACCAGGTCGCCGAGGAGTTCGGCGTGCGGCATGCCGGTGCTGAGGCCGACCTGGAGCCGGCCGCGGGACAGTACGTCGGCCAGCGCCAGGTCCTCGGCGAGCCGGAACGGGCTCTCGTAGCCGATCGGGATGACCGCGGTGCCCAGTTCGACCCGCTCGGTGCGCTGGCCCGCCGCGGCGAGGAAAACCGCGGCCGAACCGACACCGTGCTCGAGGTGACGTTGCCGGATCCAGGCGCCGTCGAAGCCCAGCCGTTCGCCGTACTCGAACAGCTGCAGCGTCTCCTCCAGGCCGGGGTACGGGTCGTCGTCGGCGAAGTTGCCCGGAGTGAGAAAGGCAAGCGAGCTGATCGCGGGGGTGCTCATGCGGTGTTCGTCCCTCCTGGTAGTGATCGTCTCGGTGGCGCCCGGTGCTCAGGACCCGCCCCGCTCGCGGGGGATCCTCTCCCCGGCCTCGATCGCCACGGGCAGCCGGTTCTCGGCCGGCGGCAGCGGGCAGGTGGCGAGGTCGGTGTAGGCGCACGGCAGGTTCGCCGCTCGGTTGAAGTCCAGGACGACCGTGCCGTCGGCGGCGGGCGGATCCAGCGCGAGGGCCCGGTTGGCCGCGTAAGTGGTGACCCCGGAGGTCGCGTCGGTGAACAGCACCAGCAGACTGCCAGGGCCGCGTCCGGGGAACGCGGTCAGCGCCAACAGGCGTCCGTCCAGTTCGAACTCGACCCGGCCCGGCGCGTCGTACACGTGCTCAAGGCCCTCGACCGCCGCGCCCACGGTCGTCGGTCGCGGCGCGTCGAAGGCCGTGTAGCGGCCGGTCACCGCCCAGCGGGGATGCGGCGCGTAGGCAGGTGTGCCGGTGAACGCCGTGCGCAGCGCAGTGTCCGGGTGCCGAGGGCGGATGATGTCGTATCCGCCGCGCTTGGCCACCTCGATCACGGCGTCGCCCCAGACCGCCTCGACTCCGCCGCGTTCCGGCAGCACCCCGAAACGGTGCTCGCCGCGGACGGGGCTGCCGTCGACGACCAGTTCCTCACCGTCGTCGAGGACTACGGTCACCCCGTCGTCGTCGGTCGTCCAGTCGCCCGGCGCGTCCGGGAAGCGTTGCGGCTGGTCGCGAGCCAGTGCAGGCTGGTGATCGCGAGGAACCCATGAGGGGCGGCGAGTCGTGCCTCCTGCCTGGTGTGCCACTCCTGCCAGTCGCGGGTGAAGGCGGACAGGTCTGCGGTGGTGTCCTGAACGGTCATGCGCGCTCCGTCTCTTGCGGGGGCTCGGATGCGGCCGTGGCGTAACGGCTGCCGGGGATCGCCGCGAGCAGTTCGCGGGTGTAGGCGTGGCGGGGGCGGGTGAAGAGTTCCTCGGCGGTACCCGCCTCGACGATGCGCCCGGACCGCATCACGGCGACCTGGTGCGCGATCTGGCGTACGACGGCCAGGTCGTGCGAGATGAACAGGTATGCCACTGCGGTGTCGGCCTGGAGTTCGGCGAGCAGGTCGAGGACCTGGGCCTGGACGGACACGTCGAGCGCGGACACCGGCTCGTCGCAGACGACCAGGTCGGGGGAGAGCGCCAGGGCGCGGGCGATCGCGACGCGCTGGCGCTGTCCGCCGGACAGTTCCGCCGGGCGGCGCTCCAGCGTCGAGGCGGGCAGCGCCACCCGGTCGAGCAGGTCGTGGGCCCGGGCGAGCCGGGTGGCCCGGTCGCCGACCTTGAACGCGCGCAGCGGCTCGGTGATCACCTCGCCGATGGAGAACCTGGGGTCCAGCGAGGCGTACGGGTTCTGGTAGACGAGCTGGGCGCGGCGGCGCAGCTGCCTCGCCCGGGCCCCGCGCGCGGTCGTGACGTCGGCGCCGTCGAACAGGATGCGGCCTGCGGTCGGGTCGGTCAGGCGGAGCACCAGGCGGGCGGTGGTGGACTTCCCGGAACCGGACTCGCCGACCAGGGCCAGCGTGCGGCCCCGGTGAAGGGTGAAGCTGACGTCGTCGACCGCGCGCACGGTGCGGGCCGAGCCCGCGGTGTGGGGAAGTCGGAACTCCTTGACCGCGTTGTGGACCTCGACCAACGGCGCCGCCTCAGGAGCGGACGGTGCGGACACCGTGGCACGGGAGCGTGCCGTGGCCAGGCTCGGCGCGCCGGCCAGCAGCCGCCGGGTGTACTCGTGCCGCGGGTTGTCGAGGATGTCGCGGGTCGGACCGGCCTCGACGACCCGGCCCTCGGACATGACGACGATCCGCTGCGCCCGGTCGGCGGCGACGCCGAGATCGTGCGTCACCAGCAGCACCGCGGTGCCCGACTCCTCGGTGAGGTGCTGCAGGTGGTCGAGGATGACTCGCTGCACGGTGACGTCCAGCGCGCTGGTCGGCTCGTCCGCGATGATCAGCTTGGGCCTGCCGGCGATGGCGACGGCGATCAGGGCACGCTGCCGCATCCCGCCGGACAGTTCGTGCGGATACTGCCGGGCGCGGATGGCCGCGTCGGGCAGCCCGGCCCGGTCCAGGATCGCGATCGCGTCCGACGGGGCGGAGCGGCGGGTTGCCAGCCGGTGGATGCGCAGCACCTCTGCGACCTGTTCACCGATGCGTTTGACAGGGTTGAGTGACACCGTGGGGTCCTGGGGCACCAGGCCTATCTGTGCGCCGCGTACGGTGCGCAGCTCACGCTCGGACAGCGAGGTGAGGTCGTGCCGGCCGAAGCGGACCGTGCCGGTGTCGATGCCGCCGTTCGCCGCCAGGAGCCGGATGACCGCGTGCGCGGTCGTGCTCTTGCCGGATCCGGACTCGCCGACCACCGCGGTCACTTGGCCCGGCCATACGTTGAGGTCCACGCCCCGCACGGCCCGCACCGTGCCGCCGCGGGTTCGGTACGACACCGACAGGCCCCGTACCTCCAGCAGTGGTTCCGGTGTGTTCGTCACGTTCCCACCCGTTCCGGGTTCGTTGGTCGTGGGGCCGGTCATCGCTGTCGGGACCATTCGCCGTCCAGCGCCCGCGCGATGCGGTTGGTGGCCAGTACGGTCGCGGCGATCGCCAGGCCGGGCAGCGCGGTGAGCCACCAGGCGTTGCCCAGGTAGTTGCGCCCGTCGGAGATCAGCGTGCCCCATTCCGGTGCGGGGGGCGGCGCCCCGTAGCCGAGGAAGCTCAGCGACGACACGGCCAGGATGGACGCGCCGAAGTCGAGGGTGGCCAGGACGATCACCGGGCCCGCCGCGTTGGGCAGTACGTGCCGGCCGAGGACCGAGTACCAGCGGGACCCGCACGAGCGTGACGCCTCGACGAAGACCGCCTGCCGCACTCGCAGTACCTCTGAGCGCGTCACCCGGGCGAAGCCGGCGACGCTGGCGACCCCGACCGCGACCGCGACCTTCGCCGTGCCGTAGCCCAGCGCCGTGACCAGCGCCAGGGACAGGAACAGCGCCGGGATCGACAGCAGTACGTCGACGAAGCGCATCAGCACGTCGTCGACCCAGCGGCCGACGAACCCGGCGACCAGGCCGAGCAGACCGCCGACCACGAAGGCGACCGCCACCGCGATCAGCGTCGCCTTCAACGACAGCTGCGCACCGTGCACCACTCGGGAGAACAGGTCCCGTCCCAGTTCGTCGGTGCCGAACCAGTGCGAGCCGCTGGGGCTTCGGAAGTTCTGTGCCGGCACCCCGTACTGCGGGTCCTGCGAGGTGAACAGACCGGGCCGGAACGCGGCCAGCAGCACGAGAACCACGACGAGGAGCGATGCCAGCAGGCCGGGCCGGCGTAGGAAGAACCGCAGGACGCGCCGTGGTTCGAGACCTCGCCCGGCACCCGGGGCGATGCCGGGTTCGACAGGTTGCGGCAGGCCGAGCGCGGCGCCGGTGGCGACATCGTCGACAAGGGGCTGGGTCATGCGAAACTCCCCTTTCTGCCGGAGGCCACCACGATCCGCGGGTCGAGGAGCGGATAGACGAGATCGACGATCAGGTTGGCCAGCACGAAGATCAGTGCCCCGAACACCACGACTCCCTGCACCAGGGGGATGTCCTGGACCGTGACCGCGGCGGCCGTGACCCGGCCCAGGCCGTCGCGGGAGAACACGGTCTCGACGACCACCGAGCCGGCGATCAGCTGCCCGGCGAGCAGCCCGACGACCGTCAGAGCCGGCAGCGACGCGTTGCGCAGCGCGTGCCGCAGGTGGATCCGCAGCCTGCCCGCGCCCTTGGCCCGGGCGGTCTCCACATAGGCCTGATCCAGGGCCGTGAGCAGGCTCTTGGCCAGCACTTGCGCCACCAGTGCGCCCGTCGGGATCGCCAGTGTCAGCGCCGGCAGCACCAGACCCCGCAACCCGTCGTTGCCGAACGCCGGGAACCACCGCAGCCGGAAGGAGAACAGCTCGACCAGCAGCAGCCCGACCCAGAAGGTCGGCACCGACACGCCCAGCGGCGGCAACGACAACAGCAGCTGCCGCAGCCATCGCTGCGATGTGTACGTCGCCGGCACCGCCAGACCGCCGCCGAGGACCACCGCGAGCACCAGCGCCGTACCGGTCAACGTCAGGGTCGGCGGCAGTGCGTCGCCCAGGGTCGAGGTCACCGAACGGCCGGTGGAGACCGAGTCGCCGAAGTCCCCACGCACCGCCTTGCCGAGGTAGTCGGCATACTGCACCGGCACCGGCTTGTCGAAGCCGTACTCGTGTCGAAGCGTGGCGAGCTGCGCCGGATCGACCGTGTTCGACTCCGCTCCGGCACCGGCCATCGCCGACACCGGATCACCGGGCAGGAAGTTCAGCACCAGGAACGAGACCGTGTAGGCCGCCCACAGCACCCCGAGCGCCTGCGCGACGCGTTTGATCACATAGCGGCGCATGCGCTAGCCGATCCAGGTGTCGTGCAGCTGGATCCGGCTGGAGGCATCGAAGTCGAGGCTGTGCACCTTCTTCGCCACCCCGAGCTGGGTCTGCAGCTCCACCACCGGTACCACGTACGCCTTCTGTACGATCAACTGCTGTGCCTGGTCGACCAGTTGCCTGCGCTTGGCCGCATCGGTGGTCGACGCCTGTCGGTCCAGCAGCGAGTCCAGCGGGCTCGCCGACAGGCGGTAGAAGTTGGCCAGCTTCGTGGAGAACGAGCTGCGCAGGATGTCCGGGTCGGCGCGGGTCACATTGCCCCACACGGCGTCGAAGTCACCGGACTGCAGCGTCGTGGCGAACTGGGTTACCTGCCCTTCCTTGAGTTCGACGTCGATGCCGACGGCCTTGAGCTGCTGCTGGATCAGCTCCAGCGCTGGCTGGTTCGTGGCCGAGTTGGGGAACCACGTGATGGCCAGGCTCAGCCTGGTGCCGTTCTTCGTCCGGATGCCGTCGCTGCCGGTCTTCCAACCGGCGGAGTCCAGCAGGGACTTCGCTCTCGCCGCGTCGTAGGACAGCGCCGAGTCGAGGTTCGCGTAGTCGGGTGTGGTGCGCGCCAGGATGCTGGTGGCCGGCTGCGTGCCGGTGGGGAACACGGCGTCGACGATCTGCTGCCGGTCGATGGCGAACTGGATCGCCTGACGCACTTTCGCGTCCTTCAATACCGGCCGGGAGTTGTTCAGCCCCAGGTTGAACACGTTACCCGGGTTGGCGCGCCGCAGCAGGCTCGCCTGGCCACCCTTGAGTGCCGCTTCGTTGGCCTTGCCGACGCTGCTGATCGCGTCCACCTGGCCGGACTGCAGGCTGCCGGTGCGCACCCCCGCCTCGGGCACCACCTGGAACACCAGCCTGTCGAGGTACGCCTCGCCCTTCTTGCCCCACAGCGAGGAACCCCAGTCGTACTTGGCCCGCTTGGCCAAGGTGATCGACTGGTTCTGCACGTACTGCTTCAGCGTGAACGAGCCGCTGCCGACGACTCCCTGGCTGCACTTCTGCTGCGGGCTCTTCTTCACGCTCGCCGAAGACTCGATGCCCAGCGAGTGTGTCGAAGTGGCCTGCAGGAACTGGGCGTTGGGCTGCTTGAACGTCACCCGCACGGTGAGCGGGTCGACCACGGTGGTGCTCTCCACTCCGCTCAGGTACCCCTGGGCCAGGACCCCCAGGGCGCCGAGCTTCGGTACCGCGTCGAAGTTGTCCTTGACCACCTGCGCGGTCAGCGGCGAACCGTCGCTGAAGGTGACACCCGATCTCAGGTGGAAGGTGAACGTCGTCGTGTCCGAGCTGACGTCCCAGCTCTTCGCCAGCCACGGCACGATCTTGCCGGTCCTGGGGTCCTGGTCGGTCAGGGAGTCGACGACCTGCCGCAGCGAGTAGATGGTGTCGTTGCTGCCGACCTGCTGCGGATCCACGCAGCCGGCGTCGGAACCCACCGCAAAGGTCAAGGTGCCGCCGGACCTGGGCTGGCGGCTGTCGTTGCTCGAACTGCTGCCGCTGCCGGACGAGCATGCGGTCAGCAGCACACTGGTCGTCAGGAGTGCGGTCAGTGCCACCCACCGGGGGCCATGGCGGGAATCCGGATGCGATATCACGGAATGAGTTCTCCTACTCGAAAGTCGTCGTGCACGCGTGCGTGCGGACAATGGAGAGGCGTGGATGGTGTCGCTCCCGAGGAAGAGCGACACGATTCAAGAGGGGGAAAGGCGGGAAAAGTTCAGGAGTGTGCCGCGGGCGTCAAAGCCAACGGTGAACGTTTTCAGACAGCCGACGGGACGCAGTCAGCCATGACACAGGCAGCTGGTGATGCGCTGCAGGTCGATGTGGCGGCGGCGGGAGAAGCGGCAGAGAGCCGCCGCAGCTGCGATGGAGGGGTTCGAGACGCTGTGCCGCACGCTCATTCCTCCATGTTCCACGCCCCTGTCGCGGGGCCACGCGCTTGCCGGGTCGGCGACCCGGCCGGGCTTTCACCTGGAGCACCCCACCGCGTCGGAGGGTTGCCGGTCAGCGAGCCAGGGCTTGATGCTGACACTCAATGCCGGTTGCAACTTTACCGATTGCCGCTGTAATCCGTCAATGTCGATAGACGAGTCGAGCAAGACACGGTGGCCAATCGAGTGTGCCGGATTGAGGTTGCTCGACGGGGCGGTGATGTTCGCCCGGCCTATCGGGACCCGGTTTCGGTCGCGCGGCTCGGGCGGGCTGCCGCAGCGGGCCGTGTTGGCCCGTCTGCGACCGCGAGGATGCTGTCGAGCAGTCCGGGAAAGTGCGCCTCGAGGTCGTCGCGGCGCAGGGAGAGAGCAGGTTTCGCATCCGTAGGGGCGCTGCCGGATGATGCCGCGGATTTCCCCTGATCTCCCGGTGATCCCGGGCACCGGTCGCCGTCGTCCCGCCCCACCGCTCGTCGCGCCCCCAGGAGTCCCCGTGAAGTTCCTGCTGTGGATTCCGGGCGTGCCGGAGGAGCGGTGATCAGCGGCAGGGGTCGGTGAAGGCCGAAGAGATCGCGGTGGAGTTGGGCCTGGAGACGTCGGAGATGTTCAGCGCCGGCCGGCGGCCCGTTGCCGTGCCGGACACCGGCCCATGCGCGTGACCAACGACCACCGGAACGGGGTAGCACCCACGAGCTCCCAACACGCCCCGCCTTCATGCGCGTACGGCCGGAAGATCACCCGACCAGGAACTGCGTTCGACGGGCACGTTCCAAGAAAAACCGTTCCTCATGGCAGGTCCAGTCCCATCTTGGTGGCCAGGCCGGTGGCGAGCGCTGCGATGGTGGGGTGCTTCCAGATGAAGTCGCCGGCGAGTTTGATGCGGAGTCCCGCCTGCAGCCGGGTGCGCAGCTCCATGGACAGCAGTGAGTCGAAGCCGAGACTGCGGAGCGGTGTCTGCGGGTCCAGTCGGGCGTTGCCGGACTGCAGGACGATGGCCATCTCCGCGGCCAGGTAGGCCTCCAGGGCCGTTCGCCGGGCGAGGGGGGAGTCAAGCCCGGCCAGGCGAGCAGGGACGTCGGCTTCGGTGGGGGACTTGCTGCTCGGTAGTTCGGTGCCCTGGCCCTCCTGGCTGTCTATGAGGCCTGCGAAGAAGGGGGAGCTGCGGACCTTGGGCAGGATCCAGGCTTCCGGTGGTCCGGGCAGAACACCGGTGGCCGCCCTGCGGTGGGTGAGCAGTGCCTCGAGGGCTTGTAGGCCGTCCTTGGTGGCCATGGTCTCGTAGCCCCGGTCGGCGAAGTCGGTTGCGACGCCGGTCTGTCCCCACGGCCCCCAGTTGACGGCCAGGGTGGGCAACCCCTGGGCGTCCCGCCAGGTGGCGAAGGCATCGAGCCAGGAGTTGGCGGCGGCGTACGCGCCCTGGCCCGGGTTGCCCAGCAGCGAAGCCATGGACGAGTAGAGCACGAACCAGTCCGTCGGGTGCCCTGCGAGGGCCTCGTGGAGCCGCCATGCGGCGGTGGCTTTGGGCCGCCAGACGCGTTCGAGTTGTTCGTCGGTGATGTTCGTGATGGCGGCGTCGTCGAGGACCATCGCCGAGTGCACCACTCCCCGCAAGGACAACCCCTCATCCGTGGCGGCGGACACGAGCCGTTCGGCCACCCCCGGCCGGGAGACGTCACCGAGTTCCACGGTGATACGGACACCGGCGGCACGCAGCCGGGCCAGCTCGGTCTCGGTGGCATCGCCGGGCGGCGTACGGCCGTTGAGGACGATGTGCCCGGCGCCGAGTTCGGCCAGGCGGGCCGCCGTGGCCAGGCCGACCCCGCGCAGTCCCCCGGTGATGATGTAGGCGCCGTCGGAACGGACCGGTGACGGCGGCTTTGCCAGCACGGCGGTCGTCTCCCCCTGCTCAGGCATGGTGAGGACGAGCTTGCCGATGTGCCCGGCGCCCGCCATGAGACGGAACGCCTCCGTGGCCCGTGTCAGGGGGAACTCCTGGTGGGGCAGCGGCTGGAGGGCGCCTGCGGCCATCAGGTCCATGACCTCGTTCAGGAGGTCGCGGAACACCTTCGGCTGGAGTTGCTGAAGTTCGATGAGATCGACGCTGCTGAAGGTGACGTTGTGCCGGAACGGCGCCAGCCCGAGGGAGGTGTCGGCGAGGATGTCCCGGACACCCAGTTCGACGAACCGGCCGAAGGGACGAAGTGCCTCCAGACCCGCCCGGATCGCCGGCCCCGAGAGTGAGTTGAGCACGACGTCGACGCCCTCGCCTCCCGTCGCCTCGCGGGCGTGCCGGGTGAAGTCCAGCGAGCGGGAGTCCATGACGTGCCGGATGCCCATGCCGCGCAGGTACCCGCGTTTCTCGTCGTTGCCGGCCGTGGCGAGCACCTCTGCGCCCAGGTACCGGGCAACGGCGACAGCGGCCAGGCCCGTACCTCCGGTGGCGGAGTGGATCAGGACGCGTTCCCCTGCGGCGAGGCGCGCTGTATGCCGCAGGGCGTACCAGGCGGTGAGATACGCCGTCGGGACGCCCGCCGCGGCGACGGCGTCGATGCCGGGTGGAAGGGGGAGCACGGCGTCGGCGCGGACCGTGGTGAACGAGCCGAAGGCGCCGCCGGCGAGATCCACGGCCAGGACGGAGTCCCCGGCCCGGACGCGCTGGACGTCCGGGCCGACCGCGGTCACGGTGCCTGTGCACTCGAAACCGATACGGTCACCGCCGCCCGGACACCCGCCCGCGGTCGGCAGCAGGCCCATGACGGTGAGGACGTCACGGAAGTTCACTCCCGCCGCGTGGACTTGAAGCTCCACTTCTCCCGGGCCGGGCGGGCGCCGCCCGCCCACCACAAGATGCAGGGAACCGAGGTCTCCGGCCCTGCCCGCGTGCAGCCGGAAGCGGTCGGTCTCGAAGCGCACACGGCGGGCGGTCACGGTCAGGCGTTCGGTGTCCGTCAGGGGAGCGGGCACGAGCCGGGCCACGCGGACGTCCGCACCCCGCACGGCCATTTCGTCCCCGGGCGCCCGGCCCCGCAGGAGGTCGGCCGTCCGCCGCAGGTCGTCGTCGGACGTTCCCAGGTCGAGCAGCGTCGGACTCAGCTCCGGGTGCTCGTGCGCCAGGACACGCACCAGGCCGCGGACCGGGCTCTGGGCGAGGTCGGCTGTCTCGCCCGGTTCGAGGGCGTGGGCACCCTGCGTGACGACGTACAGCCGCGGAGGAGGAGAGCAGTCCACGACCGCCTGGACGACGCCCAGGAGGCGCCGGGTGCGCTCGAGGGCGTCGGGCGTGGGATCGGCAGCCGGCCCGTCGACGCAGGGCCCCGGCCCGTCGGCCGGCGCGCACAGGAACACCACAGCGCCCGGCGGATCGGTCAGCTCCCGCTCGGCGAAACGGTCCCGCAGGGCGGACACGCGCTGTTCGTCCTCCGCAAGGGCGACGACCCGGGCGCGGGACCCGGAGGCGCGGAGGGCGCCGGCGAGCGCCTCCGCTCGGCTGCCGCGCTCGCCGACCACCAGCCAGTCACCGGCCGCTGCGTTCTTCGCCGTCCGGGCGGGCGGCGCTTCGGCGTGCGTGGGCTGCCAGTCGATGGCGTAGAACCAGCGGTCGACGGCGGTGTCCTCGTTGGCTTCGCGGTGCAGCAGGCGCAGGCCGTTCAGGGCGATCACCGTATGTCCGTCATCGGTGAGAAGCCGGATATCGGCGGTGATCCCATCGGCCTGTTTCTGCGTGATCTTCGCGTGCCCGTGGACGACCGCGCCGGGATCACCGTGGATCCTCAGCGACTTTGCGCCGACCGGGAGGACCAGGCCGCCGGCGGCCTCCTCGCGCACCAGCGAAGCCACTGCCAGTTGGGCACACAGGTCCACGAGCACGGGATGGACGCACAGGGAGCCCGGCGCGGGACCGGCCGCGGCCGGGACGGCGACGCGTGCCCAGACACTGTCGCCGGCGGCCGACAGACGCAGTTCACTGATCCCCGCGAACGCCGGTCCGTGGTGGAGGCCCCGCGAGCGCAGGCGCTGGTACAGCGTGGCGTCAGGCACAGCCACGGGGTGTTCCGTGACGAGGGCGCGCACGGGAACGGACGCGGCATCCTCCGGTGGCCTGCCGGAACTGAGGACGGCACTGGCATGCAGCACCCACTGCCCCTCGTGGGTGCCGCCCGGACCGTCCTCGTCGCCGTCGGCACGCGCGTAGATCTCGCAGGTGGCGCGGCCCTGGGCCGACATGTCCGCCGTCATGGTGATCTCGGAGCGGCCGTCCAGGGCGAGCAGTTCATGGAAGGCGATGTCACTGACCTCCACATCACGCGGCGGCTCGTCGAAGGCCTGGCAGGCAGCGGTGAGGGCGAGGGCGCAGTAGGCGGCTCCCGGCAGAACCACCGCCTGGTTCACCCGGTGGTCCGCCAGCCACGGGTGGGCGTGAGTCCCTGTCTCCGCCCGCCAGGTGTGACGGACGGGACGGCCCGGAATCCGCTCGTGAACGCCGGGCATGGAACTCTTCCCGCCGCCCGACCCGGAATTCTCCCCCTGGCCGGGTGCCGCCCGCCGTCCGGCGTCGTCGGGCCGGTCGCTCGGATCCACCCAGTGCCGTTTCCGGTCGAAGGCGGTGGTGGGCACATCGGCCAGGGCGCCGCCCTCGAACAGGGCGGCCCAGTCGACGGGTACGCCGACGCAGTACAGGGCGGCGAGCTGGGTGCGGAAGGTGGCCTGCTCGTCCTCCCCGCGCCGAAGTGTGGGCACGACGACGGGCTCGCTCACCAGCCCCTTCAGGCTGTTGCCGACGGCCTGGGTGACGACCGGATGCGGAGACATCTCCGCATACGCCGTGTGCCGGTCTTGGGCGGCAGCACGGACCGCGTCCGTGAACCGCACCGGGCGGCGCAGGTTGTGGCACCAGTACGCGGCGTCGAAGGCCGGGACCGCGCGCGGGTCGTCCAGCACCGTCGAGTAGAACGGTACGGTCGGCGGGCGGGGCGTCACGTCGGTGAGAGCCGCCGCCAGGTCGTCCAGCAGCGGCTCCACCTGCGGCGAGTGCGAGGCGACGTCCACCGCGATCAGACGGGCGGGAACGCCCCGGGTGTCCCAGCGCTCGACGAGGCGCTCCACGACGGCCGTGTCGCCGGAGACGACGGTGGAGCCGGGAGCGGCCAGGACCGCGACGGAGACCGATGCCGAGGCGTCGGCGGACGCCAGGTCCGCCTCCACCTCGGCAGGGCCCAGTCCGACGCTTGCCATGGCACCGGCGCCCGCGATGCGGGTCAGCAGGGCGGAGCGCCGGCAGATCACCCGGACGCCGTCCTGCAAGGACAGCGCCCCCGCGACGACGGCGGCGGCGACCTCACCCATCGAGTGCCCCACGACCCCGGCGGGCTCCACACCGTAGGCCCGCCACGTGGCGGCCAGCGCGATCTGCACGGCGAACAGCACCGGCTGCACACGTCCGCACCCGGTGATCTCCCGGCCCTCCCGTACGACGTCCAGTACGGAGAAACCGGCCTCGGCCGCGATCAGCGGCTCGACCTCGCCCAGGGCGGCGGCGAAGGCGGGTTCGTGCGTGAGGAGACCGCGGGTCATGCCCGGCCACTGGGAGCCCTGACCGGAGAACACCCACACCGGCCGCCTGCTCACACCGGCCGCCACCGCCCCCGACACCACGCCCGGCACGGCCTCCCCGTCGGCGAACGACCTCAGGGCACGCACGGCGGAGGGGCGCGAGGAGGCCACCACGCCGAGCCGCCCGCGTCCGGCCGGGCGGCGCACCGCGAGGGTGTGCGCGACGTCGCCGAGTGGCACGCTCGCGCCATCGCCCTCCAGCCAGTCCGCGAGCCGCCGCGCCGCCGCGGGCAACGCGTCGGCCGAGCCGGCGGGCACCAGCAGGACATGCGATTCCGCGGCCGCCGAACGCTCCCGGCGCGGGCGCGGGCGCGGGCGCGTGCCCGTCGGGCGGCGCACGGCCGCGGCAGGTGTCTGCTCCAGCACCACGTGCGCGTTCGTGCCGGAGAACCCGAACGAGGAGACGGCTGCCAGCCGGGACGTCGTCCGCGTGGGCCAGTCCGTCAGCCGGACGGGCACGAAGAAGCGCGTGCCCTCCGGTGCGAGGGCCGGGTTCCAGCGCGTGAAATGCAGGCTCGGCGGGACCACACCCTGCTGCAGGCACAACACCGCTTTCATCAGACCGACGACGCCCGCAGCGGGTTCCAGATGACCCAGATTGGACTTCACCGAGCCCAGCGCACAACGGCCTTGGCCCTGCCCGTAGATGCGCGCCAGACTGGTGAACTCCACCGGATCGCCCACCGGGGTGCCCGTGCCGTGCGCCTCGATCATGCCCACCTCGCCGGGGTCGACCCCGGCACGGGCCAGCGTCTGACGGAACAGCGCTTCCTGGGCCGCCGCCGACGGCGCGGCCAGACCGTCCGACCGGCCGTCCTGGTTCACGGCAGAGCCCCGGACCACGGCCAGCACCCGGTCACCGTCCCGCACGGCGTCCCGCAGGCGTTTCAGGACGACGACCGCGCAGCCCTCACCACGTACGAAGCCGTCGGCCGTCGCATCGAACGGGCGGCAGCGCCCCGACGGGGAGAGCATGCCCATCCGGACGAAGGACCGTGTCGTCCTGGAGGCGAGCACCAGGCTGACACCCCCGGCGAGCGCGACATCGCACTCCCCGTTCTGCAGGGCCTGGTCCGCCAGGTGCAGGGCGACCAGCGAGGACGAACACGCGGTGTCCAGCGCCACCGACGGCCCTTGCAGCCCGAGCAGATAGGAGATGCGTCCCGGCGCGACGCAGTGACCGTTCGTCAGGACCGACCCCTCCAGCTCCTTGGGATGCCCCGCCAGGCGGTCCATGTACTCGGTGTAACTCAGTCCGGTGAAGACCCCGGTCGGCGTTCCCATGAGGCGTCCGGGAGGCACTCCCGCATGCTCCAGCGCCTCCCAGGACACCTCCAGCAACAGCCGGTGCTGCGGGTCGAGTATGTCCGCCTCCCGTCCGGAGACGCCGAAGAACGCCGCGTCGAAACCTGAGACGTCCCTCAGCCAGCCGCCCTGCCGGGGCAGCGCGGCATCGGGCGTCCGCCCGATTTCCGTGCGAGTGGGCGGCGGATCTCCGACCGCGTCGAGACCGGCGGCCAGCAGCCGCCACAAGGCAGCCGGGGAGTCGACGTCCCCTGGCAGCCGACACCCCATGCCGATGACGGCGATGCGTCCGTCGGCACCGGCTGCTGAATCCTGCGCATTGCGTCCCATGAGCTGCTCCCTCTGCTGTCGCCGTCGGATTGCTGTGTGATGGTGCGAGGACGGCCGTCGCCGATCCGGTGGCCGGTGCCGCCGGGGCCTGCCGTCGGATCGGTGAGCGCACCGGGTCGTGCGGACTGCTCACCCCTCCGGCCGCGGGCCCGGGTCCACGGGCCGACACCGCACGCGTGTGCCGGAACGGACACCGCCGTCAGACGGCGTCCGGGCTGCCGACGAGAATCACGCTCTTCACCCCGCCGATCTGGTAATTGCAGGTCAGCGCATAGTCGAAGTCGAGAGGCCTGCTGCTCGTGCCGGGCACGGGGTCGAACGGCAGGCCGTCTGCGGGCTGTTCGCAATTGGCCGTGGGACACACCTGGCCGCGCTGCATCATCAGCAGACTCAATGCCACCCCGAGGCAGCCCGACGGGGCGCCGTTGTGGCCGAAGCATGCCTCCTGAGACGTCATCAGCACGCCGCTGTCCGGGCCGTAGAGCTGCCTCACCGCGTTCGCCTCGAATGCGGTGACCACCACGTCACCGTCGCTGCCACCGTGCACGTAGGGCACCTGCGAGATGTCCCACCGGTCTCCCAGGCACCGGCGGACGGCCTCCACCAGGGCTGCTCCGCTGTCGTCACTCGCCAGGGGGTTCGACAGCCCGTCGCGGGTCATGGCATGAGCCAGTACCTGACCGTAGGGGCGTGCGCCTCGTTCGTCGGCGTGCTTCCGGGACTCCAGGATGAGGGTGGCCGCTCCTTCGCCGTGGTTCACGCAGTCCGCCCGGCGGTCGTACGGGCGCATCAGGCGGTCGAAGGACGGCAGGAGTTCCGGCATGCCGTCGACCCGAACGGCCTCGTACGCGCCCTGGGCAGCGCGCAGCAGCCGCTGGACGTTCAGGATGACCTCCAGGCCGAAGAGGTCCACGCCCGACACGACGGCCAGGTCGACCATGCCATTGGCGATCATCTGCCGGGCGTTGGCGACCTGCACAGCGGATGAGGCGCATCCACAGGACACGGTGAAGCACGGACCGGTCGACCGTACGAGCGCGCCCTGCACCAGGGAGACGTCGGACGGTGTGATGCCCTGCTGACCACGGACGAACAGCTCCATCGCCTCCTGCGGGCTGGTCGTCAGCGGATCGGCCTCAAGCACCGCCATATAAGGTCCGACGTTGGTGTCCACTCCGCCACGTCCGGCCAGAACGGCCGCACTCCTCAGGTCGCCCGCGCGGAAGTCCAGTCCGGCGTCCCGGCAGGCCTCCACCAGCGACACGAGGCCGAATCTGTGGGCATTGGTGTAGTGGCGGGAGAACACCGGCGGGAGGTCTGGCAGCCGTGCGTCGAACATGGCCTGTGACAGGTCGACCGAACCGTAGTAGACGTCACCATGGACAAGGCACGACGCGCCGCGGGACGCGACGTCCCAGACGTCGTCCGCGGTGAACACCGGCCGGCTGGTGCCCGGCAGGCAAAACCCCATGCCAGTGACCATGACGTCCCGCGCGCTCGCTCCACGGCGGACAGCTTCTGCGGATTTCTCGCGTTCTGGGCGCGAGCGAAGGGAGTTACTCATCTCGACCTCCAAGAGGAAATTGAGGGTTCGCTGGTGCCACGACGGAAAACGAGGGAACGGCACCGGCTCTGTGGGGGACCGCTCATCGCAGTCCTGCGAGCCAACTCGGCTACTCTGCTCCGGGTTGATGGCGTGTCCAGCGGTACACCGGCATGGGGCCCTCGCCGATGTCGGAGTACTCGCCGGTGAATTCGTAGTGCTCCCAGCTGCCGCAGTATTCGATCTTCACGGTTGCGCCCGGTTCTCCGGACGGCGCCTGTACCACCTGCGGAGCACAGCTCGGACCGCCTTTGAGTAACACGAGACTGGCGGAAGACATGGCTGTATCCTCCTATGGTTTAGAGGGCCTTTGGGGAATTCGCGGATCATGCTCCGCCGAAGGCGTTTTCAGAGACTCGTACCAACGTAGGTCCAAAAAAAGGTAAGTTAAAGCGGAGTGTTGGAGCAAAGGCACCGCGTGCGATCGCAATGTGTTTTCGTGCGTTAATTGCCGTGCAAATGAGCTACCCGCAGGGCGGGTTGCGCTCCGGCGCACACCCTGACTGATCCGCCATGAGGAAGTGCGATTTCGGGGTTGGTGTGGCTCTCGGGACGTGGGTTCCGCGAGCCTCGAACGTCAGTTGTTGCGGGAAGGAATCGAGCAGTTCCGGCGGCTGATCTGACGCGGTGGTGGCTGCCCGCAGTCCGCTGATCGCCGGCCTCCCGCCCGGGGCGGCGGACAGCAGCTTGGGTGGATGAAGTCTGCGAGAGCCGCTTGACGGAGGCGGGGCAACGACTCGGGGCCGGCGGCCATGGGGTGAGGCCGTGGGGCGGCGGGAATCGGTGCTGACGCCGACGCGCCGTGCACCCAAGCGTGAGGGCCGCGAGTCACACGTGTCGCCGGTGCCGTGCTCACCCGGGGGAAGGATGCGTGGTCAGAGCCTGCCCGAGGAGCGTCTGAAGGAGAGCAGGACGAGCCACCAGTTCGTGGAACGTGAAAGTCGACGGCCAAGCTCGTAGGTGAGGGATTCGACGCACCCCGGCCACGGTCCGTGACTCCGGCGCCGAGTGTGGCCGCAGTACGGGCCTGGGCCCGCAAACGGGGCATGGACGTGCAGCGCCCCGAGGCGGGCTCCGCGCAGAGAACCGGGAGGCCTGTCATACCGCCCACGCAGTCTCACCGGAGGCATGAACGGAGGGGTGCGGTTGTGGGCTACCGGCCGTGGAGCACCTTGGGGGCCCTCCCTACCACGAGCCGCAGAAGACCCCCGACCCACGATGAGGACGCGGACGTCGTCGAAGGGCTGCTGGGAGGCCCGGCGGGCGTTGGATCCGGCGGGGAGACAGGTGCGTCCCGTGGCGATCTCCGCGCGCAGGAAGTCGCCCGCCTCGGCGATCCTTCCGGCCACTGGTTCGAGGGCCTTCGCCCAGCCGGGTTCGACGATTTCATGCAACGGTCGTGGTGCCACGAAACCACGGCGTCACCCTGCTGCCGTAACGGCCATGACGATCGACCGGTGGCCAGCAGGTGATCGATGACGACTGTTTCCACGCCGAACACGACCGATTCCGGGCCGACTTGGCGGACGGCCCCCCTTCCTGCCCCTCTGTTTCCTCAGCTCTCTCAGCCGACGACCGCCGCGCGCACGCACAGCACGTCCGGCAGGTGCGACGCCAACTGCCGCCAGCTGTCGCCGTCGTCGGCCGACGCGTACAGCTCGCCGTTGCGGTTGCCGAAGTACACGCCCGCAGGGTCCGCGTCGTCCGTGCACATCGCGTCGCGCAGCACCGTGCCGTAGTGGTTCTCCGTCGGCAGCCCCGCCGTCAGCGGTTCCCAGCTCCTGCCCGCGTCCGCCGTGCGGAAGACCCGGCAGCGGTGGTCGGCCGGGACGCGGTCCGCGTCGGCGTTGATCGGAAACACATAGGCGGTGTCCCCGCGGTGTGGATGGGCGACCGCGGCGAACCCGAACGTGGAGGGCAGGCCCGCGCCGATGTCCTCCCAGTGCGCGCCCGCGTCGTCGCTGCGGTACACCCCCCAGTGGTTCTGCAGATACAGCCGGTCGGGGGTCGCGGCGTCCCGGGTCACCTTGTGCACGCACTGGCCGAACTCCGGGTTCGGGTCCGGCAGGAACACCGCGGAGACCCCGGAGTTGGAGGGCGACCAGCTCGCGCCGCCGTCCTCGGTGCGGAACACCCCGGCGGTGGAGACGGCCACGGTCATCGCGCGCGGGTCGCGCCGGTCGGTGAGGATCGTGTGCAGCCCTTCGCCGCCGCCACCCGGCACCCACCTGTCGCGGGTCGGGTGCTCCCACAGCGGCCGTACCAGCTCGAAGGTCTCCCCCCGGTCCTCGGAGCGGTACAGCGCGGCCGGTTCCGTGCCCGCGTAGACCACGTCCGGCTCGGCGGCCGACGGGTGCAGCTGCCACACCCGCTCCAGCGAGGCTCCGGTGTTCTTGGGGAACTTGACGGCCGGCCGGGCGGGCTCGGTCCAGCTGCGGCCGAGGTCGTCGGAGTGGAAGACGGAGGGGCCCCAGTGCGCGCTGTCGCCGCCGACGAGCAGCCGGGGGGTGTCCGTGCGGGTGTCGACGGCGATCGCGTAGACGGCCTGTGCGTTGAAGTACGGCGTCTCGTCGAACTCCCAGGCGCCGCCGCGCCGCCGCCCGATGAACAGCCCCTTGCGTGTGCCTACGGTGAGCAGTACGTCAGCCATCTCGGCCACCTCCGGACATCGTCGTCCCAGTCACCGGCCAGTCTGCACCCCACCACTGACAGTCACCCCTCGGGACGCCTTCGTCGCAGGTCAGCGGGCATGGGGGCGGGTGGTGCGCGGGTCAGGGACCGTCCGGGCCGGGCGGGGTGACCCACATCGCATGAGCATCGGGCGGACCGCCGCCGTATGGGAGAGCGGTCCGGCAGTCCTGCGTGTGTGAGGGAGGGTGCCCCCGATGGTGGCATTCCGTGGTCCGAAGGTGTGGTTGTGGCGATGGCGGCGCAACCCGCTGAGAAGGCGCAGCGACCGGCTGGAGTCCTGGGTCGTGCTGATCGCCTGGGCGCTGACTGTGTTCGGCGGGGTGGTCACGGGGCTCATGGCCGCCGACTCCGTCGAGTCGGGCCTCGCCCGGCAGCGTGCCGAGTGGCGCCCCGTCGGCGCCGTCCTCACCGAGGACGCGCCGGAGCCGCCGTCCGGCCCGAGCGGTACGGGCACGGAGAAGGTGTGGGCGAAGGTTCGCTGGACGGCGCCGGACGGCTCCGCGCGCGAAGGCCAGGCCCGGGTCGACCCCGCCAGCCTGATGGGCGCCCCGGTCACCGTCTGGACGGACGCCGACGGCCTCCTGGTCACCAAGCCCGCCAGTGAGTCCCAGGCCCGGCTGCGCGCCGCGCTCGTCGGCGGCCTCGCGGGTGTGTTCGTGGCCGCCGTGCCCTTCGTGGGCGGCCGGCTCGTACGCGGCCGTATGGAGAGGCGGCGCATGGACCAGTGGGACGAGGAGTGGGAGCGGATCGGCCCGCTCTGGGAGCGCAAGATCTGGTGAGGACGGGCGGGGCGTGAGCGTGACGGCGATCGCCCCGCGCGAACGGCCGACGGCCGGACGAGGCCCGTGGGGGAAGGCTCCGTCCGGCCGCCGGGGGGACTCACCGGTGGGTGACGAGCGGTGTCACCTGTAGGTGATGTCCGAGGTGGAGTACAGGCAGTTGGTGCTGTCGGGGCCGGTACCGGCGGCGGTGTTGTTGTTGTACTTCTGGCACGGGATGACCTTGCGGCTGCTGTCGTTGAGGATCGTGATGCCCCGCAGGGTCGCCACGTCGCCCCGGTTGACGTTGATGCCGACCAGTCGCGCGGTCGAACCCGTCCCGGTCACCTCGATGTTGCTGAGGTTCACCTTGCGCGTGTACTGCGTGGAGCAGTCGCCGCACGAGCGGTACAGCGTCTTGAAGTCGCTGACCGCGAAGTTGGAGATGTTCAGGGTGCCGGGCCCGTTGTGCTGGAAGACCTTGTCGGCCGCCTTCTTCGCGCCGCCGCCGGTCACCGTGTAGGTGGAGCCGCCGCGGAAGGTCGCCGCGTCCTCGCCGACGTCCTCCCACCACACGTTCTGCAGCGTGCAGTTGCCCTCGCAGTGGATGCCGTCGGCGCCGGGCGCGCCGATGATGACGTTCTTCAGCGTCGCGCCGGCCGCGAGCTTGAAGATCGGGTCCTGGCCCTCCTCCTGGCCGTCGCCGGCCAGGGCGCCGCTGCCGTAGTAGCGCACCATGCCGCCGTCCCTGGTGCCGGACACCGAGATGGTGGAGGAGACCGGCTGGCTGCTGGTGGGCGTCGGCCAGGTGGCGGCGTTCGCCGGAGTGGCCCCGCTGGTCATGATCATGCCAAACGAGAGGCTGAACGCGGCGAACGTGCCGGTCAGCGCGCGTGTGCGGGCACGCGGACGTGCTGCAGAAGTCATGTCCCGATTCCTTCTGTTGTCCGAGCGGATGGGGGGTGTCAGAGCTTTCCGGCGCCCGCGCCCGACGTCACCGAGGCGACGACGGAGGAGGCGGACTCGGCGGTGTAGCCGTACGGCGGGGTGGTGAAGCTCCCCGGCCGGGAGATCTCGGTGGCGGCCCCACCGAGGTCGTTGCCGCGCAGGTTCGCGTAGCCGTCCACGTCACTGCTGCGGTTCGTGGTGACCGCGACTCCCGTGTTGCGGAAGACGTTGTGCTCCACGAGCATCTGGGCGCCCATGCGGGAGTGGCAGGCGGTCTCGGCGCCGTCCACGTAGTTGTTGTAGAAGTGCCCGGTGCCGAAGCGCAGGCTGGGGATGCGCGAGTAGATGTTGCTGAAGTGGTTGTGGTGGTACGTCACCTTCAGGTGACCGGTGTCCTCCGAGGCGTTGTTGTCGCTGTGACCGACGAGCGAGCCCTTGAAGTGCTCCTTGAAGGTGTTCCAGGACACCGTCACGTTGTCCGAGCCGTGGTTGATGTCCAGCAGGCCGTCGTAATAGTCCTTGTCGTGTGTGCGGTCCGCCGAGAAGGAGTTGTGGTCGATCCACACCTTCGTGGACTCCTGGATGGTGATCCCGTCGGCGGGCGCGACCGGCTTGCTGATGTTCAGGTTGCGGACGACGACGTTGGTCTCCTCCTTGATCCGCAGGCCGCCGCCGGTGAACCCGGACGACGAACCCACGCCGAGCACCGTCGTGTTGGAGCCGATGTCCACCTGGCCGCTCAGCGAGATCAGGCCGCTCACGCGGACGACCTTGGCGGCGTTGCCGGTGACGGCGCTCTGGAAGGCGGCGAGCGTCGAGACCGTGACCGGGGTGGCGCCGCCGCCGCCGGTGGTCCCGGCGCCGTAACCGATCGGCGAGGTCTCCGCGGCTCCCGCGGAGTGCGGCACGGCGAGGACGGCGGCTGTCGCCAGGGCGGCGGCCGCGGCCACCAGGGCTGATCTTTGCGTCTGTGTACGTGGGGGGACGGTACGCATGCGGGTGCGTCCCTTCAGGGAGAGCCAGCCAGTCCATGTATGTGAATTTAGTTCATTGTTGTGATCGACACGCGCGAGCGGAAAGGGTGTGGCGTGGACCTCGGTGGTGCAGGTGGAGCGGTTTACCAAAGGTTGGCGGGCCCCGGCATGAGTGGCCCTCGGTGAGGAGTGGCCGCAGCTGGTTCACACTGCTGAACGGAACGTAGGGGGCAAGCGCTTTCTAGTCAACGCTTTGCGCAAAAGACATTGGGGCGGGCCTGGTGGGGGCGGCAGGAGTGCGCTCGGCGGGTGCGCCGATCGGTCGCGGCGGGCCGGTGCGAGCGAATTCTTTCGATGTGTGGGAGCGCTTCCATGGCAACCATGCCCATGTCACGATGCTCCTCCTGCTGACCGGAACCGACTTCTCTCCTTCCGACCAATTCGTCACAGGAAGGCACAACGACGTGACCCTCACCCCCCACGACCGTGCGCGCGGACCGCTGCGCTCGCTGCTTGTCGCGTTGCTGGGAGCGTTGGTGCCGTTGCTCGCGGCCACGCTCCTCACCGCACCCACGGCCACCGCGGCGGACGCGCGGGCCGAGGCCGCTCCGAGGGCGGCGCTCACCGAGATCACGGGCTTCGGCACGAACCCCAGCAACCTGCAGATGTACCTGTACGTGCCGGACAGCGTCACCGCGAACCCGGCGATCGTGGTGGCCGTGCACTACTGCACCGGCTCGGGACCGGCGATGCACAACGGCACCGAGTACGCCTCGCTGGCCGACCGCTACGGATTCATCGTCGTGTACCCGTCGGTCACCCGAAGCAGCAAGTGCTTCGACGTCGCCTCGCCGCAGGCGCTGACCCGCGGCGGGGGCAGCGACCCCGTGGGCATCAAGTCCATGGTCGACTGGACCGTCCGCACCTACGGCGCCGACACCGACCGCATCTTCGCCACCGGCATCTCCTCCGGCGCGATGATGACCAACGTCCTCCTCGGCGACTACCCCGACGTGTTCGCCGCCGGTGCCGCCTTCGCGGGCGTGCCCTTCGCCTGCTTCGCCACCACCAACGGCTCCGAGTGGAACAGCGACTGCGCGAACGGCACCATCACCCGCACCCCGCAGGCCTGGGGCGACCTCGTCCGCGGCGCCTACCCCGGCTACTCCGGGCCCCGGCCCCGCATGCAGCTGTGGCACGGCACCGCGGACGACGTGCTGCGCTATCCGAACTTCGACGAGGAGATCAAGCAGTGGACCGATGTGCACGGTGTCGGCCAGACACCGGCCGCCACCGACTCGCCCCAGTCCGGCTGGACCCGCACCCGCTACGGCGGCACCGGTGACCGCGCCCCCGTCGAGGCCGTCAGCCTCCAGGGCACGGGCCACAACCTCTACGCCTGGGGCATGGCCGAGCGCGTCCTCACCTTCTTCGGTCTCAACAGCTCAGGTCCCGCGCCCCAGCCCCCGGCCGGCCCCTGCAAGGTGACCGTCACCACCAATGCCTGGAGCACCGGCCTGACCGCCTCGGTGACCCTCACCAACACCGGTACGACGGCGGTCAACGGCTGGAAGCTGGGCTTCACCCTGCCCTCCGGACAGGCCGTCACCAACGGCTGGGGCGCCACGTACAGCCCGGCGAGCGGCGCCGTGACCGCGACCAACGCCACGTACAACGCCGCGATCGCACCCGGCGCGAGCGTCAGCATCGGCTACCAGGCCACCCACACCGGCAACAGCGCCGCACCCTCGGCGTACTCGCTCAACGGGACGGCGTGCACGAGCGGTTGACGCGTCGTGCGGGCTGTCCGACGGGCCTTCCGCCCGGCCCGGCCTCCGGTCCGGGCCGGCCCCGGGTTCTCACCCGGCCCGACCGCTTCATCCGGCCTCCCGTCCGGACCGGTCCTCCGGGCGTGCGCCGACGAGGCGCGCGCCCGGACCTCGTTCGTCTCGCCCGACCTCCGGAGAAAGGCACCGCCCTTGCACCCGCTCAGCAGCCCACGGCCCGCCAAGCCCGCGAGCAGAGCCCCGCTCGCGACCGTACTTGCCACCTGCGTTCTAGCCCTGGCCCTCGTGGTGGCATCGTCCGCCGTGGTCGCCCTGGTCGGGAGCCCGCAGCGCACGGACGGGGCCGGCACCGGTGACGCGGAATCGTCCGCCCGGCACTGGGTGAACACCTGGTCCGCGATGCCGCAGCTCACCGAGCCGGGCAACATGCCACCGGCACCGTTCACCGGGGACCGGGCCGTACTGGTCGACACCACCCTGCGGCAGACCGTACGCGTCACCACCGGCGGCGAGCGCGTCCGGCTGCGCTTCTCCAACGCCTTCGGCGGCAGCACGCTGCCGCTGACCGCCGTGACGGTGGCCCTTCCGCTGGGCGGGCAGGCCGGGGTCGGGGCGATCGAACCCGGCACCTCCCGGACGGTGACCTTCAGCGGCCGGGAGTCCACGACCGTGCCGGTCGGCGCCCAAGTGGTCTCGGACCCCCTGGACTTCACGCTGAAGCCGGGCGCCAACCTGACCGTGACGGCGTACCTGGCGGAGGGTCAGGCGTCCCTCGCCCTCACCTCGCACCCCGGCTCCCGCACCACCTCGTACCTCCGGCACGGCGACCACACCGAGGACGCGGACCTCCCCGGCGCGACCCCGACCAACCACTGGTACCTGCTCAGTGATGTCGAGGTGCTGTCCCGGCCCGCCACGACCGCGGTCGCCGTCCTCGGCGACTCGCTCACCGACGGCCGGGGCTCCACGACCAATCGCAACAACCGCTGGCCCGACCAGCTCTTCGACCGCCTCCGGCAGCAGCCCGGCACCCGGCACATCGCCGTGGTGAACCAGGCGGCCGGCGGCAACCGCGTCCTCAACGACGGCCTCGGCCCGGGCGCCCTCGCCCGCCTGGACCGCGACATCCTGGCCCACAGCGCCGTCGAGCAACTGATCGTCTTCGAGGGGGTCAACGACCTCGGCACCGCCGAAGCCACCCCCGTCGCCCAGCAGCGCGTCACCGCCGACCTCATCGCCGCCTACGAGCAGATCATCGTCCGCGCCCACGCCCAGGGCATCCGCGTCCACGGCGCGACCCTGCTGCCCTTCGGCGGCAACACCCCGTACGACGACACCGCCGGACACCGCGAGGCGGCACGGCAGGCCGTCAACACCTGGATCCGCACCAGCGGCCGTTTCGACGCCGTCCTCGACTTCGACCGCGCGGTCCGTGACCCGGCCGACCCGAGCCGACTCCTCCCCACCCTCCACGACGGCGACTGGCTGCACCTCAACCCTGAGGGCTACCGGATCCTGGCCGAAGCGGTGCCGCCGCGCTTGCTCCAGCGGAGGTGAGCGGATCAGTTGATTTCGTCGAACTCGCCCTCGTCGGAAGGTGGTTGAACAGCAGGTTCAGCACGATCGCCGTCAGGCAGCCCGCGCTGATACCGCTGTTCATCACCGTCCGGAACCAGTCCGGGAACTCCGCGTAGACCGTCGGCACCCCGGCCGGCAGCAGGCTCACGGCCACCGAGACGGCCACGACGGTCAGGTTGTCGTTGCCTTGAACTCGACCCGGGTGAGCGTGCGCAGGCCGCTCGCGGCGACCGTACCGAACATCACGAGTCCCGCGCCGTCGAGCACCGGCGCGGGGATCGCCGCGACCACCGCGCCCAGCTTGGGCAGCAGGCCGAGCAGCACGAGGATCCCGCCCGCCGCCGCGACGACCCAGCGGCTGCGCCTCCGGGGCATGCCGACCAGGCCGACGTTCTGCGCGTGCGCTGTGTACGGGAAGGTGTTGAAGACTCCGCCGAGGACCGTGGAGAAACCGTCGGCCCGGAGTCCGTCGGCGAGGGAACGGGGTTCCACCTCGCGGCCGTCCACGGGGTGGGTGGGGGTGCTGGATGCCATGGGCGAGACCATAGGGGATTCGAACAGTTTGTTGATTTCAGGGGTGTTGTCTGTGTGGGCTCGGGTGCGGGTCGGTGGGGGCTGATCGCGCAGTTGCCCGCGCCCCTCGAGGGGCGGCGCCCCGGTGAGCGGCGGTTGTCAGGGACTCCCAGTCCGGGAGTTTGACCACGCCCCTGCCCAGGGAGGCGCCCAGCTCCGCCTCGGCCCGTTCGATCGCCTGCCAGCCCGGCCACTCGATCGGTGTGCAGCCGTGTGTTCTCAACGCTGTCATCGGGTCGTCCGGCACGCTTCTGATCGCCAGCTCCGGGGCGTCCTGCAGCAGTGACGTCGCCGTTTCCTTGGCGCACGGGCGGTTGCTGCCGATCACCCCGGTCGGGCCGCGCTTGATCCAGCCGGCCACGTACTCGCCCGGGGACGGGACGCCTTCTCGGAGTACGCGTCCGGCGGCGTGCGGGACCGTGCCGTGGGCCGGGTCGAAGGGGAGGCCGTCGAGGGGGACGCCTCGATAGCCGACCGAGCGGAGTACGAGTTGGGCCTCGATCTCCTCGTACCGGCCGGTGCCGGTCAGGCCGCCGTGGCCGTCGGGTTCCGTGCGCTCCAGGCGTACGCCGCAGACGCGGTCGCCGTCGGCGAGGAGTTCGACGGGGCGGAGGTAGAAGCGCAGCCGGATGTGGTGGCGGCCGGTCGGGGCGGGTGCGGTGGCCCAGCCGCGCAGGACCTCGACGTTGCGGCGCTGGGCGGCGAGGAGGGACGACGGGTCGACGTAGGCCGGGTCGAGTTCCAACTCTGCGGGGTTGACAGTCACTTGGGTGTCCGGGAGGGTGCTCAGCTCGCGCAGCTCCTTGGTGGTGAAGCGGGCCTGCGAGGGGCCCCGGCGGCCCACCATGTGGACGCGGGTGACCTCACTGGCGGCGAGCGAGGTGAGGGCGGCCTGGGGCATGTCGGTGGGGCTCAGCTCGGTCGCGCCGCGCGCGAGCATGCGGGTGACGTCCACCGCGACGTTGCCGACGCCGATGACCACCGCGGCCCGAGCCCCGAGGACGAAGCCGTCCGCCCTCGCGTCCGGGTGCGCGCTGTACCAGGAGACGAACTCGGTCGCCGACCAGCTGCCGCGCAGCTCCTCGCCCGGGATGCCGAGCCGTCTGTCGCCGGCGGCGCCCACGCAGTACACGACCGCGTGGTACAGCTCCCTCAGCCGGGCGGCCGGCACCCCGTCCGGGCCGACCGGGACGCCGCCGAGGAACCGCACCCGCTCGTGCTCCAGCACGGCGCGCAGAGTGTTCTGCAGCGACTTGATCTTCTCGTGGTCCGGCGCCACCCCGTAACGCACCAGGCCGTACGGGCACGGCAATCGGTCCAGCACGTCGACCAGCACTTCCGGGTCCTGCTGGACGAGGCACTGGGCGGTGTAGCACCCGCTGGGCCCCGAACCGACGACGGCGACACGCAGCACGGCGGAACTCCTTACGCGAGGAGATCGCTCATGTCTCAAGGATCGCACCGCGGGGCCCGCCGGGGGAGGGGCGCGGAGGCGGGGGAGGTGGTGCTGCGCCGTCGGGGTGCCGTGCGCCCCCGGTATGCGTGGCTTTGCGCAGTGAATGTGATGATGCGCTTACGTTGCGTATGTGCTGGAAGCATCCTTTCTCAATCTTTCTGATCGCCACTGGCAGGACGGCGCGGTGACCGTGCGGCCCGCGTGGGAAGTGCAGGAGCACGACGGCGCCACGGCCTGGTTCAACGCCCGGCTGGCCTTCCCGGACGGTGCCGCGGTCGAGGTGCTCGCCGTGGTCTGCGAGGGCCGGCTGTCCCTGGAGGACGTAAGCGCCCAGCCGCCGCTGTCCCTGGACGACCTGGCCGAGCTCGCCGACTGGATCGAGGACCCGCTGTTCGAGGCGTGCGGCACCACGCCGGAGTCGCTCGACGAGGAGCTGCCGGAATTCCCGTACGGACCCGGGCGCCGGGCCAGGCCCGCGTGGCCGCGCGGTGTGGAGGGGCGGCGGCTGGTGGCCGAGGAGTACCTCGCGGCGCAGCGGTCCGGCTACGACCCGGTCCTCGCCGTGATGTGCGCGACCGGGCACAGCCGCCGCAAGTCGCTCCGGCTGATCGCCGGGGCGCGCGACGAGGGACTGCTCGGCCCCCGCCACGCCCGGCGCTGAGCCCGGAGGCCGGGGGAGGCCGGTCGGCTACTCCGTCAGGTCGCGCATCCGGCTGATCTCCGTCGTCTGCTGGGCGATCACGTCGTCGGCCATCTCCTCGATCAGGATGTTGTTGCCCTGTGCCTTCACATCCGTGGCCATGGTGATCGCCCCCTCGTGATGGGTGATCATCAGTTTCAGGAAGAGCTGGTCGAACTTCTCCCCGTCGAGCGTGCCGAGTTCCTTCAGCTGGGCCTCGGTCGCCATGCCGGGCATCGTGTCGTGGTCGTGCGAAGCGTCCCGCTCGTCACCGTCGTTGACCTTCAGCCAGCCTTCCATGGCCTCGATCTCGGGCTTCTGGGCGGCCGAGATGCGCTCGGCGATCCGCTTGACCTGAGTCGACTTCGCGCGGTCGGGGGCCAGTTCGGTCATCTCCAGGGCCTGGGTGTGATGCTGGATCATCAAGCGCGCATAGTCGAAGTCCGCGGAATTCGGAGAGTCGTCCTCCGCTCGCTGCTTCTCGACTTCTTCCGGCGAGAGGGTTTGAGCGGCCTCACCGGGTTTTCCGGGGGCGATCACCGCGGGGCCGCTCGACTTGGCGGAACCGCTGTCGGGGTCCGTGTCCGACCCCGAGTCGCAGCCCGCGAGTGCCAGCAGAGCGGCCGTCAGCGAGGCCGTGACCAGCGGCGCGCGGGATGTGCGGCGAACGAGCACAGTGACCTCCTGGGACACAGCAACAGGCGTACACCTCGTGAGTGTTGACGAACGTTCCTAACATGCTTTCGCGAGCCGGTGATCAAATTTGTTCGTTACAAGTACATTGCTGTCTGTTGATCTGTGCATGATGAAGACGATACTTCGGAGGTGCCTGAACCGTTCAACTGCGAACGGCCATACGGGAGGACACAGTGACCCTGTTGAACAACCTGCGGACACGGCGCAGACGTCTGGGAGTCGCCGCCGCTGCGGCCGGACTGCTGGCCGCGCTGCTCACCGCCGGACCGGCGGCCGCGACCCCCGACCCCGGGGACTCGCCCGCCGCGCGGGAAAAGGTCTCCAAGAGTGACGCCGCCGAGGCGCGGGCGGCGATAGCCGCCGGCGAGATACCCGGCCAGGACGAGATCGTCCACTCCGCCAACATCCAGCATCTGGCCAACATCCCGAAGGAGGCGCTGCCGGGCACCAACTCGGACCTCGCCTTCCAGGGCAAGTACGCCTACGCCGGCAACTACGACGGCTTCCGCGTCTTAGACATCAGCAACCCGAAGGCCCCGAAGACGGTCGCCCAGGTCCTCTGCCCGGGCTCGCAGAACGACATCTCCGTCTCGGGCGACCTGCTGTTCCTGTCCACCGACTCCTCGCGCAGCGACAACTCCTGCAACAGCACCACGCAGCCCGCGACCGAGAAGTCGTCGTGGGAGGGCATCAAGATCTTCGACATCAGCGACAAGGCGCACCCGAAGTACGTCGCCGCCGTCGAGACCTCCTGCGGCTCGCACACCCACACGCTGGTGCCCGACGGCAAGAACGTCTACGTCTACGTCTCCTCGTACTCGCCGAGCGCCGCGTTCCCCGACTGCCAGCCTCCGCACGACGGCATCTCGGTCATCAAGGTGTCCCGCAAGCACCCGGAGCGGGCGAAGGTGGTGGGCTTCCCGGTCCTGTTCCCCGGTGAGGGCGCGGACGGTGGCGGCAACCCGGGGTCGCCCACGAACCCCGGTGTCTCCAAGACCACCGGCTGCCACGACATCACGGTGCTGCCGTCGAAGGACCTGGCCGCCGGCGCGTGCATGGGTGACGGCATCCTGTTCTCCATCAAGAACCCGAAGAAGCCGAAGGTCATCGACCGGGTCCAGGACAACGTGAACTTCGCGTTCTGGCACTCGGCCACCTTCAACCAGGAGGCCGACAAGGTCGTCTTCACCGACGAGCTGGGCGGCGGCGGCGCGGCCACCTGCAACGCGGCGATCGGCCCGAACCGCGGTGCCGACGGCATCTACGAGATCGTCGGCAAGGGCGACAAGCGCAAACTCGTCTTCAAGAGCTACTACAAGATCCCCCGCCACCAGGCGGACACCGAGAACTGCGTCGCCCACAACGGCTCGCTGATCCCGGTCAAGGGCAAGGACATCATGGTTCAGGCCTGGTACCAGGGCGGCGTCTCCGTCTGGGACTTCACCAACTCCTCGAAGCCCGAGGAGATCGCCTACTTCGAGCGCGGTCCGATCTCCACCGACACCCTCGTCGGCGGCGGCTCGTGGTCGGCGTACTACTACAACGGCTACATCTACTCGAACGACCTGGTGAAGGGCTTCGACGTCCTGAAGATCGACGACCGGCGGACGGATCCGGCCAAGTGGGTCCACCTGCGCGAGCTCAACGTGCAGACGCAGCCGGACTACTTCGACCGGTAGAAGAACCGCGACGGGATCCTTGTCACCCGTCCCGCCGGGCCCCTCGGGGACCGGCGGGACACCGGGCTCCCGGACTCTTCATTGACCGGGGCGCCGAGCGAGGACATCCTGTAACTCCCACGTCGACCGACTGTCGGCGAACTATACTCAGCGCTTCCGGGTGGCGACCCTACGTGCTCCCACCCGGCCGTTGTTCGTCCCGGGCCGCACGGGGGACGGTCCGGGACGGACGTCCAGCGGTGACGAACAGCCGGTCGGTGAACGGGACTCGGACATCCGGCCCGGCTCATGGGACAGCGGCTGACGGCATCTCGGTCCACCAGATCCAGCACCGGCCGCAGCCCGTCCGGTCGCTCGGCGGCGGGCAGATGGTCGACGAGGTGCACCTGCACCCCAGTGCCGCCGTCGGCCCGCCGACGGCGGGAACGCGGGGTGGCCGTCGGGGTGGTGAGCAACATCGGCTGGGATCCGCGACCGGTGTTCCGCGCGCACGGCCTGGACCCGTACGTCGGCGCGTACATGCTGTCGTACGAGCACGGCATCCAGAAGGGGCGGCGAGGACTTCGACGGCGTCCGGGTAGGGGCTCCACGCCGACGGCGTCATAGGGCGGTCGTACAGCGCGTGGAGGGCGGGGTCGGGGAGCGCCACCCGGCGGGAGAGGCCCGTGCAGGCGGCCCGGTGCTGCTCGGCGCTCCGGTCCCGCGCCGCCCACAGTTCACCCGGCCCGCCCGTCGGCGGCTCCGCCTGGAACGCCCCGCCCGGCAGCGCGCCCGCCCGCTCCAGGGCCTCGGCCGCCCGGACCCATGCCGACGACTCGGGCAGGTCGAGACCGGCGTCCTCAGGGTCGCGTGGAGCCACGACTCGTCGGACTCCACGCGGAAGAGGTTCCGGAGAAGTCGACCAGCACCCCGTTGATCGTCATGCCGTCGATCCTTGGTGCCGGCCCGCACCCGGTCAAGTGCCCTTCGGGCCGTACCACTTCTCGTACGTCAGCACCGCCAGCGCGATCGTCAGGCCGCCCAGCAGCCAGCCGCCCAGCACGTCCGACACCCAGTGCACGCCCAGCCAGATCCGGGTCAGACCGACGCCCACGACGGAGACGGTGGCCACCGCCAGCGCCGTCCGTACGAGGACGCGGCCGGCGCCGTACAGGTGCAGGAGCCACACCAGCAGACCGAGGACGACCGTGGCCGTCATGGCGTGGCCCGACGGATACGCGGCGTAGTGGGCGGAGTCGACGGGGTCGGGCCACGCGGGCCGCTCCCGGCCGACGGCCGCCTTCAGGCCCTGCTGCATCGCCGTACCCACCGCGCAGGTGACCGCCAGCCAGAGGGCGAGCCACCATTCCCTGTGGCGCCACATCAGCCAGATCGCGGCGGCCGCCGCCAGCAGACGCATCGTCACCGGGTCCCAGACCCAGTCCGTCAGGACGCGGAACGCGTGGGTGATGCCCGGTTCGCCGACGGCCCATCTGTGCGTGGTGTTCGCGATGCTCTCGTCCAGCGACATGAGCGGCCCCCAGGAGAGCGCGACCAGGACGAGCAGCAGGACGGAGGGCGCCGCGAAGGCCGCGGCGACGCGGGTGGTGCGGGTGGTCGACGGCCGGTGGGGCGGCGCGTCGACGGGGGGCGTGTGCATACAGCGATCCTTGCCGACTCCCGGGGCCTCAGGCCAACGCCGGGGCGTGAGATCACTGTCACGCGCCGCGACCGGAGCAAAGCGGTCGCGTCGCGCGTTGTCCTTGGTCTGCCCTTTATCCCCTCTTTGCCAGGTCACGACCTACCGAGTGCCCGAAAAGCCGGGACGAAAGCCACGAACACCGGCACGACCGGCGCCAGGGCGGCGCAGGCGGTCAGTCGCAGGCGTCGCGCCGGAGTGAGGCGTTCCGGGGGAGCGAGCAACCGGTGGACCCGCTGCGGCACATGGTCCTCAGGGGTCGGGCAGGGCCCGAACACGCCCCGGTCCTCGTTGAGGCCGACGAGCGCGAGGGCGGTGGTGAGGCGGCCGTGACGGCGGGAGGCCGTGTCGTCGGCGGCGAGTTCGACGAGGCGGTGCATCTCGTCGCGGAACGCGGCGAACACCGGCACCCGGGGAAATCCTCCCGCGAGCGCCGCCGAACAGTGCAGCAGCCAGTGGTGCCGCGCCCGCGCGTGCCCCTGCTCATGGGCCACCACCGCGTCCACCTGCCGCCCCTTCAGTCGGCGCAACGCGGCCGTGGTGATGACCAGTCGGGGTGTGGGACCGGGCAGCCACCAGGCGTCCGGCCGCTCGCCCTCCACCACCACCAGCCGCTCGCCGCCCGGCTCCTCGCCGGGCAACAGCGGGGCGCGCAGGAGGAGTTCGGCGTGGCGTCGATGCTGCTGCCGCCGGGCCCGGACGACCTCGCGGACCAGCATCGCCCCGGTCCACAGACCGCCGCACGCGAGCGCCACGGCGGTGGCCACGGCCCAGGAGCCCCCGCTGCCCAGCGCGTACGCCTCCACGACCTCGTCCGGCGCGGGCGCGAACACCCGCCCGCGCACCGTCGTCCAGGCGGCGGCCGCGCTCAGCGCCATCGACAGCGCGCAGCACAGCAGTACGGCCGCCACCACGCACTGCCACACCCACAGGGCGACCACCGGTTCACGGTCCGGCCAGTCGGCGCGGGCCAGCAGTCGCGGGGCGACAACGGCGGTCAGGGCGCCGAGCAGCAACAACGCCGCGGGGACCATCATGAGGCGCAGCCTATGAGCGGGCCGGGGCACGGCGACACGGGCCGAGCCACCGAAGTGACGCAGGCCACGATCACGTACGACCCGCGGCCGGACGAACCACTTCCGTTCGGTCTATGGGCCGGTACCACCCGCTGCCGGGCCGACCCCGCCGTCCGTGCCGCTCAGACCGTCATCAGCATGGCGAACATCCCGATGCCCATGGACAGCCGGCAGGCCCGTGCCAGCTCCGGCCGGTCGCCCCAGCCGGTCGCCCCGGAGACCGGAACCCGCGCCCCCGCCGCGGCCGGTACGGGCAGGAGCCGGACGCCCGCCCACAGCACGTAGCCGGCGAAGTACACCAGTAGCACCCCGGTGACCAGGGGCAGGCCCGCGCCGCCGTGGCCGCCGCCCGGCGAGGCAACCATCACCGCGGCCATGTAGACCATCGCCAGCGCGCCCACCAGGTGATGCAGATGGTGCGGGCTCGTGCGGGCCGACCACAGCGCGCGCACCGCCGCCGCGCCGAACACGGCCGCGTAGGTGAGCCAGGCCCAGCGCGGCGGCGCCACGGCCGCGGCGGGTACGGCCATCGCGGCCATGCCGAACCCCATCAGCGCCTCGCCGCCCGCGGCCAGGCGCTGCTCCTCGACGGCGCTGCGCATCCGCAGCAGGCAGTAGCCCCCGGTCACCGCGCACAGCGCGACCAGCAGCCAGCCGGGCGAAACCGGTCCGTGCACCGCGCACCTCCCCGTTCGACGACGTCGGTCAGTGCTGAGAGCGAGGTCGGACAGTCGGTCAGGGCATGCCCGGGCCCGGTGGCGCGCATACGAGCGCAAGGGTGTACGCGGGGGAGCGCGCGGGGGTGCGGCACGGAGACGAGTGCCACAGCCGGCAGTATATTTTACGAGTAAAACACAAGCTAAGGTTATGGGTATGTGCAGCGTCAGACCTCCCCGTGCCCGCCGGCTTCCCCTCTCCGGTGTCCTCCGGATGAACCGCCCCTCCGAGATCTGGTTCAAGCCCGCACTCAGCGTGGTCGTCACCACCGCCCCGCCGAACCTGACGCTGCTGGCCCTCGACCGCCTCGACCTGGCGATGTACACGATGGCCGGGTCGCTGTGCGCCCTCTACGCCCACAACCGCCCGTACGCGGCCCGCGCCCGGACCCTCGCCCGGGTGGTGCTCGGCATGATCGGCGGACTCGCGGTCGCCCTGGTCGCCGCCTCGCTCACCACGAACGCGGTGGTGCTGGTCACCGTGGGCGCGCTCCTGGCCGCCGCGCAGAAGGCGCTCTGCGACGCGAGCCGGATCGGGCCGCCCGCCAACGTCATCTTCACCTTCGTCACCTCGGCGGCCCTCTTCCTGCCCCAGACCCTCGCCCAGGTCCCCGGCCACCTCGCCGCGTCCGCCGTCGCGGGCGCCTGGGCCTGGATCGTCTGCATGGCTCCCGGCCTGCTGCGCCCGCACGGGCCGGAGCGCCGCGCCACCGCCCAGGCCCTGAACGCGGTGGCCACCCATGTCGAGGCGCCCGAGCGGCCGGGGTCCCGCGCGGCCGCCGCGACCGCCGTGCACACCGCCCGGCAGACGCTGCTCGCAGCCGGTGCCCGCACCGAGCCCCGGCGCGCCCTCGAAGCGCTCCTGGTCCGCGCCGACGTCGCACTCGCCGCGCCCGCCGACGCCGTGCCCGGCCGACTGCGCGCCCGGGCACGGGAACTGCGCGGTGCCGGGCCCCTCCCGCAAGGCGCCGCCCCCGCGGAGGCGGCCGACCAGCTGCTCGACGTGGAGTGCGAACTCGTGGGAGGGCGGGCCCCGTTGTGGAGCAGGCTCGGCCCGCTCACCCCCATCGCCGTACGCACCGCGGTCGGCTGCGCCCTCGCCGGGTACGCCTCCCTCGCGATCGGCGTCGGCCGCCCCTACTGGGCCCTCGTCACCGCCGCCTCGCTCTACCAGGCGAATGTCACCCTCACCTGGAGCCGGGGCGTCCAGCGCGTCGTCGGCAACCTCGCCGGTGTGCTGGCCTTCGCCGCACTGGTCCCGCTCGCCCACCTCGGCCCGGTGGCACTCGTCCTGTGCTGCCTCGCCCTCAGCTTCGGCGCCGAGGCCCTGATCAGCCGCAACTACTGGCTCGGCACCATCTGTGTCACCCCGATGGCCCTGCTCGTCACCGAGTTCGTCCGCTACGGAGACCCCGGCGAGCTGATCACGGACCGGCTGCTGGACACCCTCGTCGGCGTCCTGGTCGGCTTCCTCGCGGCGGTCGCCGTCACCAACCGACGGGCCGGAGACCGCGTCGCCCACGCCCTCGCCGCGGTGGAGCGCGCCCGCGCACACACGGTCCGCACGGCCGCCGACCCGAACGCCATGCCCGGCGCACTGCCCGCCGCCCGCCGCACCCTCGCCGCGGCCCTCGTCGAACTGCGCGCCGTCACCGACGCCGCGAGCGGCGAATGGTGGCAACGCGCCTGGCCGTCGGAGCGGGTGACACACGCCGAGCAGGCCGGACACCGTACGCTCGCGGCGACGGTACGGCACGGGTTCCAGGCATCGGAGGGCGCACGGGCATGACGGCAGGCAACGGGCGGGCAGCGGGGAGCGGCGCGGCTCTGGGGGACACGGTCGCCAAGGTGGTGCGCCAGTGGCAGACGGTGCACCCCGGTATCGACACCGCGCCGATGGAGATCATCGGCCGCGTCAACCGCTGCGCAGCCCTCCTCCAACAGGCCGAGGACGCGCCACTGCGCCGCGCCGGGCTCACCCGCCCCGAGTTCGACGTCCTCGGCACCCTGCGCCGCACCGGTCATGAACTGACCCCCAGCGAGATCGCCCGCGAGACCTTCGCCTCCGGCGCCGCCGTCACCAAACGCCTCAAGCTGCTGACCGAGCGCGAACTGGTCGAGCGACGCGGCGACGATCGCGACCGCCGCGTCGCCCACGTCCGCCTCACCGACGCCGGCCGCGATCTCGTGGACAGCGTCATGCCGGAGCAACTGGCCTACGAAGAGGCCGTACTGTCCGGCGTCGACGCCGACGACCGCAGCGAACTCGCCGTACTGCTGGGCGAGTTGCTGATCCAGCTGGAGGGCCGCCTGGGCCTGCCGCGCGCCTAGCGGGCCGTCGCGCGCGGGTTGTCGATGTCGGCCCAGCGGGGGCCGTACACGTTCTGGCGGATGACGGGCTCGCGCAGGAAGTCGTGCGGGAAGCCCAGCGAGGGCGCGCTCACCTCGTCGAGCCGGGCGATCGCGTCCGCGTCGAGGCGGACGTCGACGCTCGCCAGGTTGTCCGCGAGCTGGCGCTCGCCGGTGGCGCCGACGATCGGTACGACGTTGCCGGGGCGGCCGAGCAGCCAGGCGAGGGCCACCTGCGCCGGGCGCCGGCCGCCCTGCTCGGCGATCTCCAGCACGGCGTCGACCACGGCGTCCTGCCGAGGATCGGGAGCGGCCCCGCCCTCGCCGAGCCGTCCCGACTCACCCCGCCGGTACTTGCCGGTCAGCTTCCCGGCCGCCAGCGGTCCCCACGCGAACACGGCCATGTCGAACCCCCGTGCCTGCGGCAGCAGTTCACGCTCCGGGGTGCGCTCCAGCAGGTTGTAGCGCAGCTGCGAGCCCGCGAACGCGGTCCAACCCCGAAGCTCCGCAAGGGTGTTGGCCTGCGCGATCTCCCACGCCGGCCAGTCCGACACCCCGACGTAGAGCACCTTCCCGGACCGTACGAGATCGTCGAGGGCCCGCATCACCTCGTCGACCGGTGTGAAGTCGTCCCGCGCGTGCACCCACAGCACGTCGAGCCGGTCGGTGCGCAGCCGCTCCAGGCTCGCCTCCACCGACCGCACCAGGCTCTTGCGGTGGTTGCCCGCCGAGTTCACGTCGTCCGGGCTCGTCGCGCAGGTGTACTTGCTGGCCAGTACGAAGCGGTCGCGGCGGCCTTCGAGGAGCTTGCCGACGATGGTCTCCGAGGCGCCCTCGGAGTAGTTGTTCGCCGTGTCGACGAAGTTCCCGCCCGCGTCCGCGTAGGCGTCCAGCAGCGGCCTGCTCGCGTCGAGATCCACGGCTCCCCAGCCGAACGTCATGGCCCCGAAGGCCAGTTCACTCACACGCAGACCGGTCCTGCCGAACAATGTGTAACGCACGATGCATCCCCTCCGAGCGGTTCGTGGGTACGACGCTAGGAGTTGGAGAGCGCTTCAACGCAAACGCGGGCCGGTCGGCGTCAGCCCTCCGCGCCCGCCAAGTACACGCCGAACATGGCCCCTTGGGAGTCCCGCAGCACCGCGATGCGTGGTCCGTCCGGCACCGTGGTGGGCTCCATGAGGATCGTGCCGCCCGCCTCGGCGGCGATCCGGGCCGTGTCGTCGACATCCTCCACGGCGAAGTACGGCAGCCAGTGCGAGGGCACCTCGGGCGGGAACTTGTCGTCCATCGTGATCATGCCGCCGAAGTCGGCGCCGTCGAGGTTCCACTGCGTGTACTGCCCGCCGGCGCTCACACTCCAGCCGAAGACCGTCGTGTAGAAGGCTTTCGCCTGCTCCGGCGCGCGGGTCAGCAGCTCGACCCAGCCGAGCGAGCCGGGCGCGTTGAACAGCCCGGCGCCGGGGAAGGACCGCGCCTGCCACAGCTGGAAGGCCGCGCCGCCCGGGTCGAGCGCCACCGCGAACCGCCCGATGTCGAAGACGTCCATGGGCTCCAGCACGACGGTCCCGCCGGCGTCCCGTACCGCTCGCACCGCCGCGTCCGCGTCGCTCACCGCGAACGACACGCTCCAGGCCACCGGCTGCGACTCCTGGTACAGCGGTGTGAGCGCGGCGACCGCCGCGTCGCCGAGGTGCGCGATGCTGTAGCCGCCGGCCTCCTGGCGCGGATCGGTCTCCGGACGCCAGCCGAACAGCTCGGTGTAGAACCGTTTGGCGGCTTCCAGGTCGCTGGTCCCCAGCTCGGTCCAGCAGGGCCCGCCGGTCACCGGCTCGTCGAGCTTCATGGCGTTCCTTCCGGAAGGGGATCGGGAGGGGAGCGGGAGGCAATCGGGGAGGGGAATCCCCTTCCAGCACGCTATGCCCGCGCCCCGGCCCCGGCCACCGGGGTGCGACGCGTCAGATCCCCGGCCGGTAGCGCAGCGGATGGTCCGCCGGGATCTCCACCAGCACGATCTCCGTGCCGTCCGGGTCGGCGATCCACATCTCGATCAGCCCCCACGGCTCCTTCACCGGCGGCCGCCGCACCTCCACCCCGGCCGCCAGCAGCTCCTCGTACGCCGCCGCCACGTCCGCCACCTGCAGCCACAGCTTCAGCGCGGGCGACGGCGGGGTCTCCGAGCGGCCCGCGACCTCCAGGAAACCGCCGCCGAGGAAGTACACGACACCCCGGTGGTCGCCCGTACCGAACTCCCGGTAGACGGGAAGTCCGAGCTGCTCGCCGTAGAAGGTGCGGGAACGCTCGGGGTCGGTGGGGCGGAGAAGGGTGCGGCTGCTCAGTACGTGGATCATGTGGTCGAGGGTAGGCGCTGGGGTGCCGTGTATTCGGGTGCGGGTGAGTGGGGCTTCTCGACCGGTTCCCCACGCCCCTTTTCGGGGCGCGGTTGCGGTTACCCTCTTGCGTGTTCGAGCCGCGCAGATATCCGTCAGGAGCAGCCCATGGACACCGCCGCCACCGGCCTGACCTTTCGCGATGCCGCCGACGGCGACGTGGACGCCCTCGTCGCGTTGATCGAGTCGGCGTATCGCGGGGACTCCAGCCGGGTCGGGTGGACCACGGAGGCGGACATTCTCGAAGGGCAGCGCATTGACCCGGAGGGCGTCCTGGAGGTCATCAAGTCGCCCGACAGCCGGCTGCTCACCGTCGAGCGCGACGGCGCGGTCGTCGCCTGCTGCCAGCTCGAACACCGCGGTGACCACGCCTACTTCGGGATGTTCGCGGTGAGCCCGGCCCTCCAGGGCGGCGGCCTCGGCAAGGTGATCATCGCCGAGGCCGAGCGGATCGTGCGCGAGGCCTGGGGCGCCAAGGAGATGCACATGACCGTGATCTCCGTACGGAACGACCTCATCGCCTGGTACGAGCGGCGTGGTTACCGCCGTACGGGACGGACGACCCCGTTCCCGTACGGCGACGAGCGCTTCGGCATCCCGCAGCGCGAGGACCTGCGGTTCGAACTGCTGGTCAAGGAACTCGTGTAGGGGTCAGGCCGTGAAGCGGCCCGTGCGTTTGATGTCCGGGTAGTCGGTTGTCGCGCCGTCCAGCTGGAGTGCGCGGACCAGGCGCAGGTGGTCCTGGGTGTTGACCACCCAGCCGATGATCCTCAGGTTCGCCTTGCGGGCCTTCTCGACGACCTCCAGCGTCAGCCGCCGGATGTTCAGCACGAGGGTGGCGGCGCCCACCGCCACCGCCCGGTCCACGATGTCGGGGCCGTAGCGGCTGGCGACCAGCGCGGTGCGTACACCGGGCACGAGCCGGGCTGTCTCGGCGACCGCCTCGTCGTGGAAGGACAGCACCTCGACCCGTCCCACCAGGTCGCGCCGGTGCATGACCTCGGCGAGGGCGCGGGCCGCCGCCGTGTTCTTGATCTCGGCCTGGATCGGCGCCCGTACCGCGTCCAGGACCTCCTCGAAGGTGGGGACACGCTCGCCGCGGCCCGCGTCCAGGGCGCGCAGTTCGGCGAGGGTCTTGTCGGCGATCGGGCCCGTGCCGTCCGTCGTCCGGTCCACGTCCGCGTCGTGCATGACGACGAGCGCGCCGTCCTTGCTCAGATGCAGATCGAGTTCGATGACGTCGAGGCCCGCGCGATCGGCGGCTACGAAGGAACGAAGGGTGTTCTCGGGTTCGACACCCATGACTCCGCGGTGACCGATGGTGACGAAGTTCAAGGTTGACTCGCTTCCGTCGACGGCGGCTCGGCCCGCGTGACCGGGGGAGGGGCGGCACGCGGCTGGGGCGCAGCGTAGTCCTCCCGCCGTGCGATGCATCCATATGTGCACGAGCCCTTTCGAGCCGTGGCACGCCGTGTCACGTCGGAGAACAGGACCGTTTCCGCGCCTGCCCCGTACCGATCGGGTCATCCCTGAGTGGGCGAGTCCGGCGCGCGTTGACCCGGCGATCTCCGCGCGGAGAGCGCGGCGCATGAATTGTGATCCATGACGCGTGTGGCAGGAGATTCAGCGGTTAGGTAGAGGGAGTGGCGGGAGGATTTCCGGCCGGATCGCTCATGATCGGTCTTGCGGTGGGGAACCTCCGCTACATACGGTGTCCTTACGAAAGGTTCTCCCGTGGAGGATGGGTCATGACGGAAATTCTTGTGCAAGTGGGTGCGGAGGGCGTCGTTCCTTCGGTCGATAGGGTGGTGGAGCACCCGGCCTGGCCCGTGCTCAAGGATGCCGTGGAGCGGATCCGGCCATGGCAGTCCAAGGATGGCTCGATCGACTTCGACGCCGAGCACGCCCCCGATCCGGCCGACGCCGAGCTGGCCGTACAGGGCGTCATCGGGGCCGTCGAGGCGCTGTCACCGCTGCTGCCGCACGACGCCGCCTATCACGAGGCGCTCGTCAAGGACCTGCGTCGCTGGGCCGACGACGGCTTCGAGGTGCCCGACTTCCTTGACTCGCTGCTGGCGTTCCAGCCCGCCGCGAGCCGCGCGGACGGCCTCCAGCATCTGGTCGTGTTCCCGATGTACACGCAGAACGGCAACCCCGACCGCAACCTCGAAGCGGTCGTGCTGCGCATGGTCTGGCCGCAGTGGCTGGCCGAGCTGGAGCGCACCCGGTACGACAACCCGCTGTTCTGCGGCATCACCTTCGAGGACTTCACGTCCGGCTATGACACCAACTCGGCCGTCCTCTTCCCGGAGACCATCGCGGTGCGCGAGGCACCCGCCCGCTTCTCCTGGGGCGGCATCTTCTGCGACCGCGAGGCCGCCCGCTTCCGCCGTGTCACCGAGGCCGCCGTCGACATCCTCGGCCTCGAGCTGCCCGAGGACGTCGCCGCGATGGTCCACGACCAGAAGCGCTGCGAGGAGGCCTTCGTCCTGTGGGACATGGTCCACGACCGCACCCACAGCCACGGCGACCTGCCCTTCGACCCCTTCATGATCAAGCAGCGCCAGCCGTTCTGGATGTACGGCCTCGAAGAGCTGCGCTGCGACCTCACCGCCTTCAAGGAGGCCGTGAAACTGGAGGACGACGGCGTCCCGCAGGCCCGTGACGTGCAGTACGCGGTCCTCTTCGACCGCATGTTCCGCTTCCCGGTCACCGGCGAGCGGGTCCGCAACTACGACGGCCTGGGCGGCCAGCTCCTCTTCGCCTACCTGCACAAGCACGACGTCGTCCGCTGGACCGACAACAAGCTGCACATCGACTGGCGGCGCGCCCCGCAGGTCACCAACCAGCTCTGCGCCGACATCGAGCAGCTCTACCGCGACGGCATCGACCGCCCTAAGCTCGTCCACTGGTTCGCCGGGTGCGAGCTGGTCGCCGACTACCTCGCTCCGCACCCCGGCTCCCGCTGGGCCAAGGGCCCGGACGCCCTGGATCTGACGCAACCGCCGCGGAAACTCGTCGACGACGTGCTTCCGGACGAGTTTCCGCTCAGCATGTTCTATGAGGCGCTCGCCAAGAAGCTGAAGACCGTGATCGCCTCCACCAAGGGCATCACCGCGGCGAACGCCGAGCGGGCCGCCGCGTGAGCGCCAGATTCGCAGACGTCACAGTCGCTGCTCAGGAGGCGAAGACCATGCAGAACGGCAACGGTGCACTGAGCGGTGCGGTGATCGCGGTGGCAGGGGCGGGCGGACCCGCCGGCCGGGCGGCCCTGCTGCGGCTGGCCGACGCGGGGGCGATCGTCGTCGGCTCGGACAACGACCCCGAGCGGCTCTCCGAGGCCGTCGACGCGGCCCGCTACGCGCACGGCGGCGCCACCGTCGTGGGCGACACGGTCGACCTGCTGGACCTCCAGTCGACCCGTGACTGGGCCACCCGTATCGAGAAGGACTTCGGGCGGGTCGACGGCCTCGTCCACCTCGTCGGCGGCTGGCGCGGCAGCGAGACCTTCACCAGGACCAGCCTCGACGACTGGGACTTCCTGGAGATGCTGCTCATCCGCACTGTGCAGCACACCTCCCTCGCCTTCCACGAGGCCCTGCAGCGCAGCGAGCGCGGCCGATACGTTCTGATCAGCGCAGCCGGCGCCAGCAGGCCCACCGCGGGCAACGCCGCCTACGCCGCAGCCAAGGCCGCCGCCGAGGCGTGGACGCTGGCCACGGCTGACTACTTCCGCAAGGCGGGCGGGCCGGACGGGCCGACCTCCGCGGCTGCCATCCTGGTGGTGAAGGCACTGGTGCACGACGCGATGCGCGCCGACCGCCCCAACGCGAAGTTCGCGGGCTTCACCGACGTCAAGGAGCTGGCCGAGGCCATCGCCGGCGTCTGGGAGACGCCCGCCGCCGAAGTGAACGGAAACCGTCTGTGGCTGACCGACAAGCCGTGAACCCTCCGAAGACCGACGCCCACCGCCATCACGACCCGGAGATCCGCGGCTTCGCCAGCGACAACTACGCGGGTGTCCACCCCGAGGTGCTCGCCGCCCTGGCCCTGGCCAACGGCGGGCACCAGGTCGCGTACGGCGAGGACGAGTACACCGAGAACCTCCAGCGGATCGTCCGCAGCCACTTCGGCGCCACCGCCGAGGCCTTTCCGGTCTTCAACGGCACCGGCGCCAACGTCGTCGCGCTCCAGGCCGTCACCGACCGATGGGGCGCGGTGATCTGCGCCGAGAGCGCGCACATCCACGTCGACGAGTGCGGGGCGCCCGAGCGGGTCGGCGGGCTGAAGCTGCTCACCGTGCCCACGCCCGACGGCAAGCTCACGCCCGAGCTGATCGACCGGCAGGCGTACGGCTGGGACGACGAGCACCGCGCGATGCCGCAGGTCGTCTCGATCACCCAGAGCACCGAACTCGGCACCCTCTACACGCCCGAGGAGATCCGCGCGATCTGCGAGCACGCCCACGCGCACGGCATGAAGGTGCATCTGGACGGCTCCCGGATAGCCAACGCCGCCGCCTCCCTGAACGTCCCGATGCGTACGTTCACCAACGCGGCCGGTGTCGACCTCCTCTCCCTGGGCGGCACCAAGAACGGCGCGATGTTCGGCGAGGCGGTCGTCGTCATCAACCAGGACGCCGTCCGCCACATGAAGCACCTGCGCAAGCTGTCCATGCAGCTCGCCTCCAAGATGCGTTTCGTGTCGGTGCAGTTGGAGGCCCTGCTGTCGAAGGATCTCTGGCTGCGCAACGCCCGCCACTCCAACGAGATGGCGCAGCGGCTCGCAGAGGGCGTCCGCGCGGTCCACGGCGTGGAGATCCTGCACCCCGTGCAGGCCAACGCCGTCTTCGCCCGCCTCCCGCACGACGTCAGCGAACGCCTCCAGAAGCGCTACCGCTTCTACTTCTGGGACGAGGCCGCGGGCGATGTCCGCTGGATGTGCTCCTTCGACACGACCGAGGAGGACGTGGACGGGTTCGTGGCGGCGCTCAAGGAGGAGATGGCCCGCTGAAGACTGCATAGATATACGGTCACCCGAAAAGTCATTGACTCTCGGGTGATCGTTTTCCTATGCTCTGCAGGCATGGAGCTGATGCAGCAAAACTCTGACCTGTCCGCGTACTTGGCCGCCGACGAGGTCATCGACCATGACCACCCCCGCGTACGGGCGACGGCCGCCCGGCTCGCCAAGGGCGCGACCGACTCGTATGACTATGCGCGAGCGGCCTACGAGTTCGTGCGCGACACCATTCCCCACTCGGCCGACTCGGGCGACCCGCGCGTCACCTGGCGCGCCTCCGACGTCCTGGAGCAGGGCACCGGCATCTGCTACGCCAAGGCCCACGCGCTGACCGCACTGCTGCGCGCCGAGGACATCCCCACCGCGCTCTGCTACCAACGGCTGGCGCACGACGACGGCGACGGACACGCCGTCCACGGCCTGGTCGCGGTGCGCTTCAACGGGTACTGGCACCGTCAGGATCCGCGCGGCAACAAACCGGGTGTGAACGCCCGGTTCTCGCTGGAGGGAGAGGAGTTGGCGTGGGTGCCCGATCCCGATGCCGACGAGCGGGACTACCCGGTCCTGTACGCCGCACCGCATCCGGCGGTACTCGACGTCCTCAAGGCCGCCGCCGACCGGCCGCACCTCTGGCGAACGCTCCCCACGGAACTCTGAGGTCCCTGTGGGTGCCGGGCTCTGTGACACTCCTGTTGCCGGAGGTGTGGCTTCCGTCATAGGCCGCCGCCGAGCCGAAGTGATCGACTCGGCGGATGCGTGAAGCGGGGCGGGTCCAGCGGTTCCTGGTGAGATCGGAGCGCCATCAGCGCGCGGACGTGCGTGCGGCCTTGGTGCTGGGCGCCGTGGACCTCGCCGTCATCGGCTGGGTCCTGATGATCGGCATCGACGGTGTCTTCACCGAGGACTGGCTGCCCTACCCGGGGATGATGGCCCCGGAGGGCGAGACGTACCAGCAGGACTCCGTGGCCTTCCTCCACCGGTTGGCGGCCGGAGGCGTCGGGCTCGCCCTGGTCTGCCGACTGTGGCTCACCGCCGTGGTGCACCTGGTCGTGCTCAACTTCGGGGCGGGCTTCATCGGGTCCCTGTCCACCTACTGGAACCCGTGAAGCCCACGCCGGGCGAGGGGGGTCAGCGGGCCTCGGCCTCGCGGACCTGTTCCGGGGTCGGGGCCGTGCCGCCGAGGTGGGCGGGCATCCACCAGGTGTCGTCCGGGCCCTTGGGGCGGACGGGGTAGGCGCGCTGGGCGGCCTCCAGCAACTCCTGGACACGCTCGCGGAGCTGGCGGGTGATGGCGCCCGCGTACTTGTCCTTGGAGGCCTCTATCGCCTCGCCGACCCGGATGGTGATCGGGATGTGGCTGCGCTTGAAGTTGCGCGGGTGGCCCTTGGTCCACAGCCGCTGCGTGCCCCACACGGCCATCGGGATCAGCGGGACGCCCGCCTCCTGGGCCAGCCGGGCCGCGCCCGACTTGAAGCTCTTCAGGGTGAACGACTGCGAGATGGTGGCCTCGGGGAAAACGCCGATGATCTCGCCGGAGCGCAGCGAGTCCAGCGCGTGCGCGTAGGCCGCCTCACCCTGCTTGCGGTCCACCGGGATGTGCCGCATGTTGCGCATCAGCGGACCGGAGATCCTGTGGCGGAACACCGACTCCTTGGCCATGAAGCGCACCAGACGCTTCTGCGGCAGCGCCGCCAGACCGTCGAAGATGAAGTCCAGGTAGCTGATGTGATTGCTCACCAGCACCGCGCCGCCCGAGCGCGGGATGTTCTCCGACCCCTTGCAGTCGATCTTCAGGTCCCATGCCTTGAACAGGGTGACGGCGAGACCGACTGCGGGACGGTAGACAAGCTCTGCCATGGGCGGAGTGGACCCTTCTCTCTGCCTGGGAAGGGGGCTCCCGGCGGGAAGTTACGCAGCCGTAGGTTTACGGCATCTCGCAGATCGTGCCCCAAGAACGCACGAGTAGCCAGTCCTGACGCAGGCCGAGGGCGAGATTCTCGTCACGTCGGACACATGGCCGATCGTCGGAAGTTCACCCGGTCTTTACTCGGTACGTACCGTCACCCGCCGGATGAGCAGGTACATTTCGCACCCCAGGCAGTACCCGAACACCGCGTTCAGGAAGGCGGCCGCGAGCGCCGCGCCGGTCGCCGTCAGCCCCAGCCACTCGGGCCCCACCGTGAAACCGACCAGGCCCGGCGCCGCGAAGACCAGCCCGACCGCCTGCGCGAACCGCGGCGGCTCCGGCGCCTCGAACTCCGTGGGCCGCCCGATCCGGGGCCGCACGAGGGTGCGGAAGACCAAGCCGTACGGCGAACGCCCCACCCCGCCCGCCGCGCCCAGCGCGAACGCGAACGTCTGCCAGGCCAGTAGCCAGCCACTGCCGGTGATCAGCACGACCGCCAGCACCACGGTCGTCACGGCCGCCCCGAAGCGCGGGCCCCTCACATCGATGTCCATGCGTCAAGCATTCCGCAGGCCAATCTCCGTGGGGAGCCGGGAATCTTTGCAGTCTCGTGAACGCTGACGCACGCTGTGACCGGACTTGTGGTGTGTGGACTGGTGCTCGCCGCGGCGAGCGTCTACGGAGTGCTGCATCAGCGGCGGAGCGGGAGAGTCAGGGTGCGCGGGCGGGACGGCGACAAGCTGCTCGGCGCGGCGGAGTTGGGGGAGGGGCTCGGCGAACGGGCCACGCTCGTCCAGTTCTCCAGCGCCTTCTGCGCCCCCTGCCGGTCGACCCGCAGGGTGCTCGCCGAAGTGGCCGGAATGGTCCCCGGCGTCGCCCATGTGGAGATCGATGCCGAGGAACACCTCGACCTCGTGCGCCGCCTGGACATCCTCAAGACGCCGACCGTGCTCGTGCTCGACGCGGACGGCCGGATCGTGCGCAGGGCAACCGGACAGCCGCGCAAGGCGGATGTGATCGCCGCACTCGGCGAGGCCGTGTGAAGCCGCATGTCGGAACGCACTTGACTGGGCGCCGCACCTCTCGTCAGCCTGACCGTATGCCCCGAGAACTCCTTCTCTTCGAGCGCGTCCATGTGGATTTGGTCCGCACGGCGAGTTCGTGCTGTCCGGGAACCTGAGCAATCACGGACCAGCCCGTCGACTCCGACAGAAGGACAACTCCATGACGGCCACCTCCGGCCTCGGTTCGCCCCAGCTCGCCTCCCCCGACCTCCTGCGCTCCGTCTTCAGGCGCCATGCCGCCGGCGTCGCCGTGATCACCGCACAGAACGGCGCCGGCCCGGTCGGCTTCACCGCCACCTCGCTCACCTCGGTCTCCGCCGAGCCTCCGCTGCTCTCGTTCGGCATCGGCACGGGAGCCTCCAGCTGGCCGGTGATCTCCGAGGCGGAGCACGTGGGCGTGCACATACTCGGGGAGCACCAGCGGGAGCTGGCCGCCACCTTCGCCCGCAGCGGAGCCGACCGGTTCGGGGCGCCCACCGGATGGCGTAGCGGCCCGGAGGGAGTTCCCGTTCTCGACGACGTGCTCGCCTGGCTGGTCTGCCGGGTGGTGGCGCGCGTTCCGGCGGGCGAGCACCGGATCGTCCTCGCCGAGGTGGTCCTGGGCGATCCGTCGGGCGCCGGGCAGCCGCTGCTGTACCACCAGGGCCGCTTCAACGGTCTGCGAGACTGATTTCCCGCACGATTACGCAGGGTTGCCTAACTCACAGTTCAAAGCGCTTGCTTAGCGGGCACGAAATGCGGGAACGTAGGCGTCGTACTGGCGAGTAATATTTCGATCGGGGTGCAGGTCGCCCCGATCGGGATCGGCCGCTTCAGGCGCCTATGCTGCCTGGAAGAAGGCAGCCCAGAAATGACGATGCAGTAGGAGAGCCGGCGTGAGCTTGAGGATCGTTGTCACTGTGAAGTACGTGCCCGACGCCACTGGCGATCGGCACTTCGCCGATGACCTGACCGTCGACCGTGACGACGTGGACGGTCTGCTCTCCGAGCTGGACGAGTACGCGGTGGAGCAGGCGCTGCAGATCGCCGACGAGGCCGACGACGCCGAGATCACCGTGCTGACCGTGGGCCCGGAGGACGCCAAGGACGCGCTGCGCAAGGCGCTGTCGATGGGCGCGGACAAGGCCATCCACGTCGAGGACGACGACCTGCACGGTACCGACGCGATCGGCACCTCGCTGGTGTTGGCGAAGGCGATCGAGAAGGCCGGTTACGACCTGGTGATCTCCGGCATGGCCTCCACGGACGGCACGATGGGCGTCGTGCCCGCGCTGCTGGCCGAGCGTCTGGGTGTTCCGCAGGTCACGCTGCTGTCCGAGATCTCCGTCGAGGACGGCACGGTGAAGGGCCGCCGTGACGGCGACGCAGCCTCCGAGCAGTTGGAGGCTTCGCTTCCGGCCGTGGTGTCGGTCACCGACCAGTCGGGTGAGGCGCGTTACCCGTCGTTCAAGGGGATCATGGCGGCGAAGAAGAAGCCGGTGCAGTCCTGGGACCTGTCGGACCTCGACATCGAGGCCGAGGAAGTCGGTCTGGAAGGCGCCTGGACGGCTGTCGACTCCGCTGCCGAGCGCCCGGCGCGTACCGCGGGCACGATCGTCAAGGACGAGGGCGAGGGCGGCAAGCAGCTCGCCGAGTTCCTCGCGGGCCAGAAGTTCATCTAGGCCCAGCGGCCCGCCGCGACCCGACGGTCCGGCCGAGGCCCGACTCCCTTACCGCCCCTCAAGCCTTCGCAATCCGCAGGAGCATTCCCATGGCTGAAGTTCTCGTCTACGTCGATCACGTGGACGGTGCCGTCCGCAAGCCCACCCTCGAACTGCTGACCCTGGCCCGCCGTATCGGCGAGCCCGTCGCCGTCGCGCTGGGCAACGGCGCCGCGGACACCGCCGCCGCCCTCGCCGAGCACGGCGCGGTCAAGGTCCTCACCCACGACGCCGCCGAGTACGCCGACTACCTGGTCGTACCCAAGGTCGACGCGCTGCAGGCCGCGGTCGAGGCCGTGTCCCCGGCCGCCGTCCTCGTCCCGTCCTCCGCCGAGGGCAAGGAGATCGCCGCGCGTCTCGCGGTGCGCATCGGCTCCGGCATCATCACCGACGCCATCGACCTGGAAGCCTCGGACGAGGGCCCGGTGGCCACCCAGTCGGTGTTCGCCGCGTCCTTCACCACCAAGTCCCGCATCGCCAAGGGCACCCCGGTCATCACCGTCAAGCCCAACTCCGCCGCCGTCGAGGCCGCCCCGGCCGCCGGCGCGGTCGAGGCACTGGCCGTGACGTTCGGCGCGCTGGCCACCGGCACCAAGGTCACCGGCCGCACCCCGCGCCAGTCCACCGGCCGCCCGGAGCTGACCGAGGCCGCGATCGTCGTCTCCGGCGGCCGCGGCGTCAACGGCACCGAGAACTTCGCCCTCATCGAGGCCCTCGCCGACTCCCTCGGCGCGGCCGTCGGCGCCTCCCGCGCGGCCGTCGACGCCGGCTGGTACCCGCACACCAACCAGGTCGGCCAGACCGGCAAGTCCGTCTCGCCGCAGCTGTACATCGCCAACGGCATCTCCGGCGCCATCCAGCACCGCGCCGGCATGCAGACCTCCAAGACGATCGTCGCCGTCAACAAGGACGCCGAAGCCCCGATCTTCGACCTCGTCGACTACGGCGTCGTCGGCGACCTCTTCGACGTCGTCCCCCAGCTCACCGAGGAGATCAACACCCGTAAGGGCTGAGCCTCCTGAGTCGTCCGAGGCCCCCGCGACCGCACGAACGGTCACGGGGGCCTCGGCTCATCCCAGGGTCAGCGAGGCCTGCACCGGCAGATGGTCGCTCGGGTACATCCCGTCGACGGAGAAGGTGTTCATCGCCGCCCAGTGCGTGGTCACCCCGGGCGAGGTCAGGATCCAGTCGATGCGCCGGCCACCGGGCTTGAGCCCCCGATAGCCGTGGTAGGTCGCGTACGCCTGGCTGCGCGAGTCCGCCGTGTCCCAGGCGTCGACGAGGCCGATGTCCAGCATCAGGTCGTACACCCGGTTGTCGTGGGCGGCCGCGTTGAAGTCGCCCATGACGATGACCGGCGCTGACGGGTCCCACCCGGCGATCGTCTCGCCGATGAGCCCTGCGGAGCGCTCCCGTGCGTACTGGCTGACGCTGTCCAGATGGGTGTTGAGGACGTAGAACTCCCGTCCCCCGTCGGCGAGATCGGCGAACTTCACCCAGGTCACCATGCGCAGCCAGTCCGCGTCCCAGGTGTTGGAGGCGATGGCGTACGGGGTGTCGGACAGCCAGAAGTGATCGAACTCGATCGGGTCGAGTCTGCGGGTGTCGTAGAAGATCGCCATGAACTCGTCCTTGCTGCCGCCCCCTCGGCCGGTACCGATCCAGTCGTAGTGCCCGCCGAGATCCTTCTCGATCATGCGCAGCTGCTGGTAGAGCCCCTCCTGGGTGCCGATGACGTGCGGTCGCTCGCGGCGCAGCAGCTGCCGCATCACCGGGCGGCGCACGGCCCAGCGCGGTGTCTTGTCGACGACGGTCGCGAAGCGCACGTTGAACGTCATCACGTTCAGGGCGCCCGCGTACTCACCGGCTGACGCCGGCTGTGACGAGCCCGCCGTGGTCAGCAGCGGCACGGCGATGGCGGCGGCCGCCGCGGATTTGAGTCCTTGGCGGCGCGTCACTCCGACCTCTTTCGGCACGCGATCTCCCTCCTTTGTGAGTCAGGATGAATCTTGCCTGACTAATACGGAAGAAGACGGCGGGATAGCAGTGACCAGCGGGAGAGCATGGGGAATCCCACTTCGAGACGGTGTTGACCGGGGTGAAGGCCGACAGATAGCTTCGATATGCGGATTGTTGATTCCGCAGTGCGGAAAATGGAGGGTTTGAAATGGGGCAGGGCCGGCAGGAGAACGTGGCGACGAGTCTCGCGGGCGCCGTCAGCGAGGAGATCAGTGCCTCCCTCGCCCCCGTCGACGCGGAGCTGGAGCGCCGCTACCCGGGCGACCCGGGCACCCGTCAGCCCGTGCACACCGTCTACGTCCCCGGTGACGTCTTCGCCGCCGACACCCTCCGCACCTGGGGCGACCGGGCCCTCGCCGCCCTCGACGAGCACGCCCCCGACGCCGCCTCCTTCGCCGCCGTCCTCGGCCTCGACGACAGCCTCGCCGGGCCCGTGTACGACCGCGTCCGCGCCAAGCTGGTGCGCGAGCCGATCGAGGACCTGCGCGTCGACTTCGAGGACGGCTACGGGCCGCGTCCGGACGCCGAGGAGGACGAGGCCGCCGCCCGCGCCGCCCGGCTGATCGCGGAGGCGTACGCCAAGGGCACGGCAGCCCCGTACATGGGCATCCGCATGAAATGCATGGAGGCGCCGGTACGCGACCGGGGCATCCGCACCCTCGACATCTTCCTCACCGGCCTGCTGGAGACCGGCGGCCTGCCCGACGGACTCGTCCTGACCCTGCCCAAGGTGACGTACGCCGAGCAGGTCACCGCCATGGTCCGGCTCCTCGAAGCCTTCGAGAAGGCGCGCGGCCTGGAGCCCGGCCGGATCGGCTTCGAGATCCAGATCGAGACCAGCCAGTCCATCCTCGCCGCCGACGGCACCGCGACCGTCGCCCGCATGATCGACGCCGCCGAGGGTCGCGCCACCGGTCTGCACTACGGCACCTTCGACTACAGCGCCTGCCTCGGCGTCTCCGCCGCCCACCAGGCCAGCGACCACCCGGCCGCCGACCACGCCAAGGCGATCATGCAGGTCGCGGCGGCCGGCACCGGCGTCCGCGTCTCCGACGGCTCCACCAACGTCCTGCCGGTCGGCCCGACCGAGAAGGTCCACGACGCCTGGCGACTGCACTACGGCCTCACCCGCCGCGCCCTCGCCCGCGCCTACTACCAGGGCTGGGACATGCACCCCGGCCACATCCCCACGCGCTACGCGGCCGTCTTCGCCTTCTACCGCGAAGGCTACGAACAGGCCGCCGCCCGCCTCTCCCGATACGCCAACCGCGCCGGCGGCGACGTGATGGACGAGCCCGCGACCGCCAAGGCCCTCAGCGGTTATCTGCTGCGGGGCCTGGACTGCGGCGCCCTCGACATCGACGAGGTGTCCGAGGCGACCGGCCTGACCCGCGCCGGCCTGGAGGGCTTCGCGGCGCCCAGGCGGGCGGATCTGACGATCTCCGGCCAGTAGGCGGGTGGGCGGGTCAAGTGGGCGGGACACGTGGCCAAGTAGCGGCCCTGTGGCAGATCGGACGGCTCCTCGTACCGTGGCGTGGAGCAGCTCGGACGCGGTCGGATTCGACCACGGTGACATAAGCCATATGGCACAGTGATCGCGTGAGTACGGAACGTGCGCGGGAGAAGCGGCAGTTCGGGCATCGTGCCCGGCTGGCGCTGACACCTGTGCAGGTCCGGCTCGTCGATTCCCAGGCACACGCGGCCCGAGCGATGTGGAACCTGCTGCACGACTGGTGGACGATGCTCCCGAAGGAGAAGCGTTCACTGGCCGCTGCCGATGCGGCGATCCGCCAGGCCCGCAAGGACATCGGCTGGCTTGCCGTCCTCCCGGCCCAGGGCGCCCAGGCCGTTTTGAAGACGCACTTCAAGGCGTGGAAGAATTGCTGGGACGGCCGCGCCGACGCGCCTGGCTTTCAAGACACGCTGCCGGTCCGTGATGAGCGTGGACATCCCCCAGGGGCGCGACCTGCAGATCACGCGGGTACACCGCCGCTGGGGCATGGTCAACATCCCCAAAGTAGGCCGGGTCCGCTTCCGCTGGACCAAGGACCTCCCGGTCGCCAAGAACGCGGACGTCGGCAACCGGATCACCGGCGCCCGGCTGGTGAAGGACGCGCTTGGCTGGCATATCGCATTCCGCGTCCAGACCCTTGAAGGCGTAGCCGAGCCGCACACCGGCCCCGAGGCCGGCATCGATATGGGTGTCACCGTCCCCCTGGCCTTGTCGGACGGGGACACCAAGACCCACGGCACGTGGCTGACCGAGAAGGAACAGGCCAAGTTGCTTCGGCTGGAGCAGCGCGCCGCACACCGCAAGAGCTTCCGCAAGCGGGGAGATTGCACCTCGAACCGGCTGAAGCGGACGTACGACCAGATCGCTTGCCTTCGCGCGACAGCCAAGCACAGGGCGAGTGACTGGCAGCACCAGACCACCACCGACATCGCCCGGACATACGGCGTGATCGTGGTGGAGGACCTGGCCATCACGAACATGACCAAGAGCGTCAGGGGAACCGTCGAGAACCCGGGAAAGAACGTTGCGCAGAAGTCCGGCCTCAACCGCGCCATCAGCGGCGAGGCATGGGGCCGGACCGTCACTCTGCTGACGTACAAGGCCGTCCGCCACGGCGGCGCCCTGCACAAGGTTCCCGCTCCCGGCACCTCAAGGCGCTGCTCCGCCTGCGGCTTCACCACCCAGGGCAGCCGTGAGAGCCAGGCCGTCTTCGTGTGCAAGAACGCCGACTGCGGGTGGGTGGGCAATGCCGACTACAACGCGGCCCGGAACATCTTGCACCTGTACCGGATGGGCCTCGCGCTCGTCCCGGCTGCCGGGAGGGCAGTCGTCAGGCGCCCTCGTGGCGTCAAGCCCGCCACCGCAAGGTAGGAGGGAATCTCCTGGCTTCAGCCGGGAGAGCACTTCAATGCCAGCAGAACCTGGGCCGGGAACGGGTGCCGGGCCGCAGCCCCGAAGGGCGGCGACAACGACGCCCCGGTGCCCGGCCTCCCGGTCTGCTGAGGCCGGGCCGGGATCAGCCTCAGCCGTACGACCGAGGGTGCGGCCGTACGTACTGCTCCAGACCCGACACCGTCGTCCACCTCTGCTCGGCGAACAGCTCCCTGCCCCGCGCGCACAGCCCTCGGTCGCCACGCGCCCGGGCGCAGAACTCGTCCGGGGTGGCGCCGAACAGTTCGCGCAACTCGGCGGACGCGGCGAGGAGTTCGGTGATCAGCGGGCGCTGGCGGCCCGGGTGGGAGCGCGGGCCGGGGCCGCCGTCGTGCAGGACGCCCCACCGGTTGACGTAGATCCAGGCGTGGTCGAGGAGTTCGCCCGACTCCAGCTCGACACGGAAGTCGGCGGCGGGCAGGACGGCCCGCCGGAAGTTGCCGGTCGGTGAGTCGACGCCCTCGCTCGCGTCGACCACGGCGAGCTGCGCCTCGTCGAGCCAGGTGATGAACAGTTCGCCGGTGGAGCCGGGGGAGTGGAAGGGCGAGGCGGACATGTAGCCGAGCAGGCTGACGTGCGCGGAGACGCCGATCCCGATGCCCGTGACCCTGGCCCTGACCATGGGGATCCGGCACTCGACGCCGCGCTCGGCCATCTTGTGCACGAGCTGCGCGGGGCAGGCGTTGGAGCCGACCGAGAGGACCGGGACACGGTCCCCGAAGACGAGCGAGTCCAGCGGCAGCATCCGGTTGCCGTCCAGGAGCGCGGACTCGGCAGGCCATGCGCCCGGATAGCTCAGCGGGTCCTCGCGCGGCGCCACGGCGAGGCCGAGCGCTTCGAGCGTACGGGGGTCGGGGGCTTCCAAGGGTCAGTCCGCAGGCGGGAGTTCGCCCGAGCCGCGGGTGATCAGCCGGGTCGGCAGCTCGATGCGCTCGGGGGCGACGAGGGAGCCGTCCAGCTGCTGGAAGAGGCGCTCGGCGGCGGTGCGGCCCAGCCGGGCGGGGTCCTGGGCGACGACCGTGATGCCCGGCCGGAGCAGATCGGCCAGCTCGAAGTCGTCGAAGCCGACGAGGGCGACGGGACGGGTGTGCTCGGCGAGGACGCGTACGACCGTCACCGTCACCCGGTTGTTGCCCGCGAAGACCGCCGTGACGGGCGACGGGCCGGACAGCATCTCCTCGGCCGCCCTGCGGACCCGGTCGGGATCGGTGACGCCCAGCGACATCCACGCGTCCTCGACGTGTATGCCCGCATCCTCCATGGCCGCCCGGTAGCCGCGCAGCCGCTCGGCGGCGGTGTGAATGCGGGGCATGTCGCCGATGAAGCCGATGCGGCGGTGGCCGTGGGCGATGAGGTGGGCCACGCCGTCGCGGGCCCCGCCGAAGCTGTCCGACAGCACGACATCGGCGTCGATCCGCCCGGCCGGGCGGTCCACGAACACCGTGGCGACGCCCGCCCTGATCTCGGGCTCCAGATACCGGTGGTCGTCACCGGCCGGAATGATCACGAGCCCGTCGACCCGGCGGGCGCACAGCGCCAGCGCCAACTCCTGCTCGCGGTCCGGGTCCTCGGCGCTGGACCCGTTGATCAGCAGCGAGCCGTGGGCGCGGGACACCTCCTCCACCGCCCGGCTGAGGGGACCGTAGAACGGGTCGGCGAGGTCCTCCAGGACCAGGCCGATGCTGGCCGTACGGCCCTTGCGCAGCACCCGCGCGCTGTCGTTGCGCCGGAAGCCGAGTGCCTCGATCGCCTCCTGGACCCGGCGCTCGGTGTCCGGGGTGACGCCCGGCTCGCCGTTCACCACCCGGGAGACCGTCTTCAGACCCACCCCGGCCCGGGCCGCGACGTCCTTCATCGTGGGACGGTTGCCGTAGCGGTTCTCGGGGCGGCGGGCGATGCCGCCGGCGGTCTCGGGCACTATGCGCTGTCCTGTCCTGTCGTCCACGAGGTGTGGTCGGTGGTGTGCCGTGTCGGAATTGTGCGGCTGTTGAGGATGTGGCGTCGAGCATAGAGCCTGGACAACGTTGTCACAGCCGGGGGAGACTGTCTATCGCATTCTCTGGCCGGCGCCCCCCACCAGGCGAGCGTCGTGCTGCCGGTCCGGCCGGAGATCCGGGCGCCGCTTTGTTCGGGCGCCCGGTAGGAGACTCGCAGCGGGAGAACTGACACTGATGCAGACCGACCTCGTGGCCGCGCTCGACATCGGCGGCACCAAGATCGCCGGGGCGCTGGTGGACGGCCACGGCCGGATCCTGGTGCGCGCGCAGCGCCCGACGCCCGCGCAGGAGGACGGCGAGACCGTCATGCGGGCCGTCGAGGAGGTGCTCGGCGAACTGACCGCCGCCCCGCTGTGGGGCGGGGCCACGGCCGTCGGGATCGGCAGCGCCGGCCCGGTGGACGCCTCGGCCGGCACGGTGAGCCCGGTGAACGTCCCCGGGTGGCGCGGCTTCCCGCTCGTCGAGCGGGTCCGGGCGGCGACCGGCGGGTTGCCCCTCGAGCTGATCGGCGACGGCGTGGCCATCACTGCGGCCGAGCACTGGCAGGGCGCGGCGCGCGGGCACGACAACGCGCTGTGCATGGTCGTGTCGACGGGCGTCGGCGGTGGCCTCGTCCTCGGCGGGAAGCTGCACGCGGGCCCCACCGGGAACGCCGGCCACATCGGTCACATCAGCGTCGACCTCGACGGCGACGCCTGCCCGTGCGGCGCCCGCGGCTGCGTCGAGCGCATCGCGAGCGGGCCCAACATCGCCCGCCGCGCCCTGGAGAGCGGTTGGCGGCCGGGCCCCGACGGAGACAGCTCGGCCGCGGCGGTCGCCGCCGCCGCGCAGGCCGGTGACCCGATCGCCGTGGCCTCCTTCGAACGCGCCGCCCAGGCCCTCGCCGCCGGGATCGCCGCCACCGCCACCCTCGTCGAGATCGACATCGCCGTCATCGGCGGCGGCGTCGCGGGCGCCGGCGACGTCCTCTTCGCCCCCCTCCGCACCGCCCTCAAGGACTACGCCACCCTGTCCTTCGTCCAGCACCTCACCATCGCCCCCGCCGTGATGGGCACGGACGCGGGCCTGGTGGGAGCCGCCGCGGCGGCGCTGGCACGCCGGCCGAGCACGCCGGTGGCCGGTGTGGGGTGACCGCGGAGCGGTGGGGGAAGCGGGAGCGGGGAGGCAGATGTGCTCGCCGCGCTGCCAGGCAGGCCGGTGCCGGGAGGCCGCGCCGCGCTCCCGTCCGGTGGCCGGGCTGTGTTCCCGCGTTGTGCCGTGCGGCGTTCGCGCGGTGGGGGCTGCCGCGTTTCCGCCCTGCGGTCGTGCCGCGTTTCCGCCCCGTCCCGTGCGGCGTGCGTCCGGTGGCTCGGCCGCGCTTCGCCCCGTGGGTGTGCCGGGCTTCCCTCCCGTGTTCCGGGGTGAGCGCGGCGGTGGGGCGAAACGCCGGGAACCGGCCGTGACCCCACGGGGGCTTCGGCAGTTGAGCGGGGCATGAAGAAGCGCAGCATGCTCGCCATCGCCTCCCTCGCCACCGGTTTCGTCGTCGCGGCCATCACGCCGTCGCACGGTCTCGACGCCGGGGACCCGCTCGGGAAGACGGACGCGCTGAGCAAACTGGATGTCGAGGGCACGCTCGGCAAGGTCGGCAAGACGGTCGCCAGCGACAGCCTGGCGGTCGGCGAGGACGCCCTGGGGGGCCAGGAGGGCAAGGGCGGCAAGGAAGGCAAGGGCGGCAAGGGCGGCAAGGGCGGCAAGGAAGGCTGACGGCCTTGTAGCGGGCGGCGGATTCTCCCTTCGCCTCCCATCGCATCGCAGGCGGCGGGTCCCCCATTCGGTGGGGGACCCGCCGTCGTCGTATTTCGGCTCCTCCTCAGCGGCTGGTTTCCGTGGCGGAGTGGAGGGCAAGCCTCAGGGGGCCAACAGAAGAGGGGGAACCGTGATCGTCTGGATCAACGGTGCGTTCGGTGCGGGGAAGACCACCACCGCACGGGAACTGATCGAACTGATCCCGAACAGCACGCTCTTCGACCCCGAGGTCATCGGCGGCGCACTGACACACATGCTGCCGGCCAAACGCCTCGCCGAGGTCGGCGACTTCCAGGACCTGCCGAGCTGGCGCCGGCTCGTGGTCGACACCGCCGCCGCCCTGCTCGCCGAGCTGGGCGGCACCCTCGTGGTCCCCATGACCCTGCTCCGCCAGGAGTACCGCGACGAGATCTTCGGCGGCCTCGCCTCCCGCCGCATACCCGTACGGCATCTGCTCCTGGCCCCGGCCGAAACGATACTGCGAGAGCGAATAGCCGGGCGGGAGATACCGCCCGACCTCCCCGACGGGGAGATGCGGATGCGTCAATGGGCGTACGACCACATGGGGCCCTACCGCGCCGCGCTCAGCGGCTGGCTCACCGCCGATGCCCACCTCGTCGACACCGGCGCCCTCACCCCGTACGAGACGGCGCGGCGCATCGCCGACGCCGTGGCCGCCGACGACGTACCCGTGTGCGACATCGTGCAGACCCCCGAGCCGACCGCCGAGACGGTCGCCGCGGGGGTCCTGTTGTTCGACGAGGACGACCGGGTCCTGCTGGTCGATCCGACCTACAAGGCCGGCTGGGAGTTCCCCGGCGGGGTCGTGGAGGCCGGGGAGGCGCCGGCGCGGGCGGGTGTGCGTGAGGTCTTCGAGGAGACCGGTGTACGGCTGGACGACGTGCCCCGGCTGCTGGTCGTGGACTGGGAGTCGCCCGCGCCGCCCGGATACGGCGGACTGCGCCTGCTCTTCGACGGGGGCCGACTCGACACGAGCGGTGCCCAGCGGCCCGTGTTGCCCGGGCCCGAGTTGCGTGACTGGCGCTTCGTGACCGAGGAAGAGGCCGCGGATCTGCTGCCTCCGGTGCGGTACGAGCGGTTGCGGTGGGCTCTGCGGGCGCGGGAGCGGGGGGCTGCGCTGTACTTGGAGGCAGGGGTGCCGGTGTGACGGTTCGCCGCCGCCCTTCGAGAAGGTCGTGGGGCGGCTGCGGGTTGTTCGTGGTTGCTCGCGCCCAGGCGGCGGAGCCGCATTGTCACAGCCCCGCGCCCCTGAAAGGGCGCGGTACTGCACCCGCGTTGGATCGTTCGCTCAGTTCGCCGCGTAGTTGCGCAGGAACAGTGCCTCCGTGACCGACATGCGCTCCAACTCCTCCGGGGACACGCTCTCGTTGACCGCGTGGATCTGGGCCTCGGGTTCGCTGAGGCCGATGAGGAGGATCTCGGCGTCGGGGTAGAGGGCGGCGAGGGTGTTGCAGAGGGGGATGGAGCCGCCGTGGCCGGCGTACTGCATCTCCTGGCCCGGGTAGGCGACGGCCATGGCCGAGGCCATCGCCTCGTACGCCGGGCTGGAGGTGTCGGCCCGGAACGCCTGACCGTGGCCGATCAGTTCGCAGCTCACCCGGGCGCCCCACGGGGTGTGCGTCACCAGGTGGGTTTCGAGCAGCTTGATGCCGTCGGCGACGTCCACGCCCGGCGGAACGCGCAGGCCGATCAGCGCGCGGGCGCTCGCCTGGATCGACGGGGTCGCGCCGACGACGGGCGGGGCGTCGATGCCGAGCACGGTGGCGGCCGGGCGGGCCCAGATGCGGTCGGAGACCGTGTCGGCGCCGACCAGTTCCACGCCGTCGAGCACCTTGGCGTCCTTGCGGAACTGCGCGTCGTCGTACTGAAGGCCGTCCCACGCCCCGTCGCTCGCGAGTCCGTCGACCGTCGTCGTGCCGTCCTTCGCGCGCAGCGAGTCGAGTACGCGGATCAGCGCGGCCAGCGCGTCGGGCGCCGCGCCGCCGAACTGGCCCGAGTGCAGGTTGCCTTCGAGGGCGTCGATCTTCACTCGCATGAGGATCATGCCGCGCAGGGAGGAGGTGACCGTCGGCAGGCCTGCGCGGAAGTTACCCGCGTCGCCGATGACGACGGTGTCGGCGGCGAGCAACTCGGGGTGCGCCTCGGCATACTGCTGGAGGCCGCCCGTGCCCATCTCCTCGGAGCCCTCGGCGATGACCTTGATGTTGACGGGCACGCCGCCGTTCGCCTTCAGCGCCCGCAGCGCGAGCAGGTGCATGATCACGCCGCCCTTGCAGTCGGCCGCGCCGCGCCCGTACCAGCGGCCGTCGCGCTCGGTCAGCTCGAACGGCGGCGACACCCAGGCCGTCTCGTCCAGCGGTGGTTGCACGTCGTAGTGCGCGTAGAGGAGGACGGTCTTCGCGCCCTCGGGCCCCGGCAGGTAGCCGTACACGGACTGGGTGCCGTCGGGGGTGTCGAGCAGGGCCACGTCCTCGAAACCCTCGGCGCGCAGCGCGTCGGCGACCCAGTGCGCGGCGTCCTCGCTCTCGCCCCGCGGGTACTGGTCGAAGTCCGCCACCGACTTGAAGGCCACCAGTTCGGTGAGCTCCTCCTTCGCCCGGGGAATCAACGAGGCGACGGTCTCGGCGACCGGGTTCGACGGCATGGGCACGCTCCTCGTGGGTGCGACGTTGTCCTTGTGGGTATGTGGCTGCGTACGCGCTTACCCGGTGTGTCGGTGTAGGGCGCATGCGCTGCCGATCCTCCCACAGCGGTCCTCGGCGTCACCCGCCGTAGGATGCGTGGGACAGGTGCGGCAGGCGGCTGGATCGGGAGCAGTAGACCATCGTGAGCAGCGAGAACTCTTCGGCGGACGACGTGCAGCGGGTGTGGGACGTCGTCGTGGTGGGCGCGGGCCCCGCGGGGGCTTCGGCCGCCTACGCGGCGGCGGTCGCGGGACGCAGCGTCCTGATGCTGGAGAAGGCGGAGCTGCCGCGGTACAAGACGTGCGGCGGCGGCATCATCGGCCCCTCACGGGACTCGCTGCCGCCCGGCTTCGAACTGCCCTTCAAGGACCGTGTGCACGCGGTCACCTTCTCCCTCGACGGCCGCTACGCCCGGACGCGCAAGTCCAAGCAGATGCTCTTCGGCCTGATCAACCGGCCCGAGTTCGACCAGCAACTTGTCGAGCACGCCCAGAAGGCGGGCGCCGAGCTGCGTACGGGCGCCACGGTCACCCGGGTGGAGCAGCACGGCTCGGCCGTGCCGGACCGGCGCACGGTCGCCGTCGTCCTGCAGAGCGGGGAGACGCTGTTCGCGCGGGCCGTCGTCGGCGCCGACGGCAGCGCCAGCCGCATAGGAGCGCACGTCGGGGTGAAGCTCGAACAGGTCGACCTCGGCCTGGAGGCGGAGATCCCCGTGCCGGAGACCGTCGCCGAGGACTGGAAGGGGCGCGTCCTCATCGACTGGGGCCCGATGCCCGGCAGTTACGGGTGGGTCTTCCCCAAGGGCGACACCCTGACCGTCGGTGTGATCTCCGCGCGCGGTGAAGGCGCCGCCACCAAGCGCTACTTGGAGGACTTCATCGGGCGGCTCGGCCTCGCCGGCTTCGAACCGAGCGTCTCCTCCGGGCACTTGACGCGCTGCCGTGCCGACGACTCGCCGCTCTCGCGGGGGCGGGTGCTGGTCTGCGGGGACGCGGCGGGGCTGCTGGAGCCGTGGACGCGGGAGGGCATCTCCTTCGCGCTGCGGTCGGGGCGGCTCGCGGGGGAGTGGGCGGTGCGGATCGCCGAGGCGCACGACGCGGTGGACACCCGCCGCCAGGCCCTGAACTACGCGTTCGCCGTGAAGGCGGGACTCGGCGTCGAGATGAGCGTCGGCAAGCGGCTGCTGATCGCCTTCGAGCGGCGGCCCGGGCTCTTCCACGCGGCCATCACCGGCTTCCGCCCTGCCTGGCGGGCCTTCGTCGACATCACGCGCGGGTCCACCTCCCTGGGCGAGATCGTCCGCACCCACCCGCTGGCCCAGCGGGCGCTGACCGCGTTCGACCGGTAGGCACGGGGCGGCGCCGCGTCGGCACCTCTCGGTCGGCCACCTGCGCCCCGCCCGCCCCGTCACCGCTTGACGGTGATCCGGAAGACGGGGTGCTTCGGTGCGGCGGCGAGCAGTTCCTCGTCGGTGGAGTCGGCGTCGACGTCGCCGAAGAACCGGCCCACCTCCCAGCCCCACTTCTTGAGGTAGGTGCGCAGCACGACGGGCTTCTCCTTGTCGGGCAGCTCGACCGCCGTGAACTCCTGCACCCGGCGGCCCACCTGAAGTCGTCCACCGCCCGCCGCCCGCATGTTCCGCACCCACTCGGAGTGGCCGCGCGCCGAGACGAGGTAGGGGCCGCCCTCGTACGGCAACGGGTTGACCGGCAGTCGACGCCACTCGCCGCTCTTGCGGCCGCGCACGGAGAGCTCGGCCGTGCCGAGGAGGCTGACGCCGCGGCGGGCGAGCCAGCCGATGAAGCCGTTCACCGCGCGGTCGAAGGGGTTGGACTTGATGTAGTGGGGCGACGACGACATGGGGTTCCTCCCGTAGTGGTCGAGCGGCTCTCCGAGTGATTCAGAGAGCACTGCTCTCGCTTGAGAGCAGTGTGCACGAGATCGGTGCTCCAAAGCAAGAGCAGTGCTCTCATTTGCGGCTGCCGCTCTGTCTCGTGAATGGTGCTCCGATTTGAGAGCACTGCTCCGAAATGTGTGCAGTGCTCTGCCTCTGTGGCACACTGCTTCGCATGAGCACAGCACGAGGAGCCCGCGCCCGCGCCCGGATCGAGGTCACCGCCGCCATCAAGGACGAGGCGCGCAGACAGCTCGCTGCCGAGGGCGCCGCCAAGCTGTCGCTGCGGGCCGTGGCGCGGGAGCTCGGCATGGTCTCCTCCGCGTTGTACCGCTACTTCCCGAGCCGCGACGAGCTGCTGACCGCGCTGATCATCGACGCCTTCGACTCCCTGGGCGAGGCCACTGAAGCCGCGCACGCGAAGGCCGCCGGTGAGAGTCCGGCCGGGCAGTGGGTCGCGGCGTGCGAAGGCGTGCGGGAGTGGGCACTGGCGCGGCCGCACGAGTACGCGTTGATCTACGGTTCGCCCGTGCCCGGGTACACCGCGCCCGACACGACCCTGCCGGCCGCGTCCAGGGCCGGGCTGGTGCTGATCCGGATCGTGCGTGACTCCTACCAGGACAAGGGTGTGGCCCAGTGGAAGCTGCCCGCCGAGCTGCGGCCCGAGGCGCGGCGGATGGCCGAGCATTTCGCGCCCGATCTGCCGCCGGAGGTGGTCGCGGTGCTGGTCGGGGCGTGGGCGCAGCTGTTCGGGCTGGTCAGCTTCGAGGTGTTCGGGCAGTTCAACCGGGTGGTCGAGGACCGTGGGGTGTTCTTCCGGCACGCGGCGGGTCAACTCGCCCACCATGTCGGTCTGGTGTTCCCGCAGTCCGAGGCGGCGGAGCGCTGACGTTCCCCGGGACCGGCGGGGCGTACTTCGCCGGGAGTATGTGTGATCACCCCGCTCGGGTGACGTCGTGCCCGGTGGGCGGCGTCTAGCGTGGCAGGCATGGCGGAGCAGAGTGCGGCGGCTGATCTCCGAGTTCGCGGCCCGTTCCAAGGAGCCCGCGGCCGTCGCCTCCCTCGCCGAACTCACCGCGCGGAAGCGGGAGGTGATGGCCCTCGTCGGCATCGGCCTGACCAACGACGAGATCGCCCGCCGTCTCGTCGTCAGCCCGCTGACCGCCAAGACGCATGTGAGCCGCACGATGGTGAAGCTGGGCGCCCGCGACCGGGCCCAATTCGTCGTGCCGGCCTACGAGTCGGGGTTGGTACGGCCGGGCCGGCTGGGCTGAGCGGAGCCCGGCCCGCCGGGTCGTTCCGCAGCGTGTCGGCCGACTCGCGTGGCGCGCCGGAAGCGGGTCAGCACGATCGTGACGACCGCGACGAACACCACCACGGTCACGGTGAGCGCGAGGGGGCCGAGCAGGCTCCACCGGCCGCGCAGGGAGCCGAAGAGGTTCGGCAGGAACTCGGTCACGCCGAAGTAGGCCGCGCCCGCCGACACCGCTCCCGCGAAGAGCGCGAAACCGATCTCCGTGGTCATCGCGTCACGTTCGGCCTGCGTTCGTCTCCCCATGGGTTGAGTGTGGGGGCGGCGGGCGTACCCGACAAGGCACCTGGCGCATCCCGCCGGACCTGGTTCAGCCGATGCCCGAGGTCTCCCGCCACAGCTCCGCGAGCGAGGGGTCGCCTGTGACGGCAGGGAGGGGAAGCCGGTTCCACAGGGACAGGTACAGCCGGGGCGCCGGGCCCGAGATCTCGCAGTCGGCGGCCTCCGCCTTCGACGCTTCCGCGCGTTCTGCCACGGGCGGCTCCGACGACAGCCGTACGGTCCAGACGGCGGCCGTGTCGGTCGCCCGCACCCGCAGGACACGAGGCGTCTCGGTGCGCACCCGGCTCCTGCCGCGGGCGTGGAAGCCGAGCAGGAGTTCGTCGATGCCGTCGACGGCGAAGTCCACGGCGGGCTCGCCGAGTTCGCCGCCGAGCGCGGACTCCGCGTCGGCGCGGTGCACGGCCGTCTCGTGGGCCTGGCGGCGTGCCCAGAAGGCCAGCGGGGAGGGGGCGGGCAGGAAGCTCCAGCAGTCGACGTCGGAGGGGGCGTCGCGCAGGGTGTCGACGAGGCGCCGGTGACCGTCCTCGAACCAGGTCAGCAGAGCGTCACCGTCCAGCTCGGGGTCGTTCCCGAGGGGGCGGGGCGAGGCGTGTCCCTCGGCGAGGAACGCCGTGGCCCAGCGGTGCACGACACTCGTGTGCCGCACCAGGTCCCGCACCCGCCACTCCGGGCACGTCGGCACCTCGGCGTCCGTACCGGCCTTCCGGGCGGCCGTGGCGAGCAGTCGGCCTTCCTCGTCCAGGGCTCTGATGTGCTCGGCGGTCTCCATGGGGCGAGTCTGCCGGATGGAGCGTGCTCGAAGCGCCCGCCCGAGCCGCGGCGGGCGCTTCGGTTCACCAGCGGGTCGTCAGGGGCGTCAGGGTGTCGCCCGGATCCGGCCCTCGCGGCGCGTTCCCGCCCCCGGTTCCTCGTGTGCCAGCCACTCGGCGACGCTGTGGGCGATCGGCTGGCCGGTGTCCATCTCCACGAACCCGAACTGGCCGGACTGGTTGCACTCCAGGAACCACCAGATCCCCTCCGCGTCCTCCGCGAAGTCGAAGGCTCCGTAAGAGAGTTCGGCGTCGCGGAGGTAGGTGCGTACGGCCGTGGCGGTGCGTGCCGGGACGTCGACGGGCTGCCACGGCGCGGTGGAGGGGGCGAAGCGGACGTCCACCTCGTCGGGGTGCGCGTCCGGTGCGACCGCCTTGCGGGCGGCCAGCATGCGGTCGCCGACGACGGTGAGCCGGATGTCGGCGGTCTTGGCGATCCGGCGCTGCAGCAGCGTCGGGCCGAACGCGACGGCGGTGAAGTCGGTGCCGGGCGCGATACGGCTGGTCGGGACCGTCCGGGCGGGCTCCTGCGGGTGGGTGCCGGAGACCGGCTTCACCACCAGGTCCGGGAAGCGCTCGGCGAAGTCGCGGGCAGCCTGTGGGAACGTGGTGATCAGCGTGGCCGGCACGGGGAGCCCACAGCGCTGGGCGTGCCGGAGCTGCCACGGCTTGTGCCGGGCCCGGCGGGCCGCGTCCGGGTCGTTCATCCAGCGGGCGCCCGTGCCGCGCAGCATGCCGTACAGGGCCTGCGAGGACTCCTCGGTCAACCAGGCGGACGGCTCGGCGACCCGGGCGGCCGGAACGCCGGGCCGGCGCAGCCAGATCGACCGCAGCCCGCTCATGCTCACCAGACGCCCCCCGGCGGACAGATGCCCGCGGAAGGAGCCGTGCACGTACTCGCCGGAGAGCGCCACCCCGCCGGGGAGGTCGGCGGGGTCGAGCCGGACCACCGGTACGCCGGTCCTGTTGAGTTGTGCCACCACCAGGTCCGCCGTCACATCCTGTTCGCAGGTGAGGATCAGCACCGTCATCGTCGCCGGTCCGCGTTCAGTCGTCGAAATGGGTCTTCGAGCCCGCTGTGGACGTCGTCGCCCCCAATTCCCTCATAAGGCCCTGGTCGTGAGCGGCTATCCGCCCGTCGGCGAGCACGTTCAACTGCAGCCCGGAGTCGTAGGTGTACGGAGCGCTGAACTCCAACTGCTCAGCGGCGCGAGCGTAGTTGAGCACGAACAGTCGCATCGTTTCTCCTTGTTCGGGACCATCCGGAAAACCGGATGGTGACGCTCCGGCCGTCCTCTGTTCGGCCGGGTCGCAGTGCCTCCAGGGAGTTATACGAATCGAACGACTGAATGGTTGCCTCATCTTCTCGGAGGGCTGACTTCATGCACCGCGAGGTGTCACGGGGCAACGGTGAGTGGTCATTTCGCGGCCGAGTGGCGGGTGGCGAACGCGATGGCGGAGGCGAACGCGGCGAGTACCGCGACGCTGGTGAGCGCGGTGGGCAGGGAGAACCACTCGGCCATGAAACCGATCGCGGGCGGGCCGAGGAGCATGCCGAGATAGCCGAGGGTGGAAGCGGTGGCCACACCGCTGGGGCCGGCCAGCGCACCGGCGCGTTCGATGGCGACGGGGAAGATGTTGGCGAGGCCCAGACCGGTGACCGCGAAGCCGAGCAGGGTCGCCCACACCGAGGGGGCGAGAGCCCCGAGCAGCATGCCGGCTGTCGCGGTGGCGCCACCGGCCACGAGCACCGTGGTCCTGCCCAGGCGTTCGAGCAGGGGCGTCCCGGTCAGCCGGCCGATCGTCATGGCGAGCGCGAAACACGAGTAACCGATCGCCGCGACACCGGGCGAGGTGTCCAGATCCGCCTCCAGGTGCAGGGCGCCCCAGTCGGCCAGCGCTCCCTCGCCGTACGCCGTGCACCCGGCGATCAGACCGAGGACGACCACCAGGCCGCGCGTACGGCCGTCGAGGCGGCGGGGGCCGGCCTCCCGGTCGCCCTGTTCGGGGGTGCGGTCCGGTGGCGCCGGGGGCTCGTGGCGCAACAGGGTGGGTGCGGTGACGGCGGTCACCAATAGGCCGATCAGGGTGATGCCCAGCAGATGGCGGGTGGGGGAGACGGAGCCCGCGACGAGGCTGCCGAGCCCTGCTCCGACCATGCCGCCGAGGCTGAACGCGGCGTGGAAACTGGGCATGATGGGCCGCCCCAGCGCGGCCACCAGGTCCACGGCGGCGCTGTTGAAGGCGACGTTCATCCCGCCGAAAGCCGCGCCGAAGACCAGTAGCACCGAGCCCAGTGCGAGTGCCGAGTGCGTGAGTGGGGGCAGGGCCACGCTGAGGGCCAGAAGGACGGCGCAGGCGACCGTCACCGGATGGCTGCCGAAACGGCGGCAGAGTCGGCCGGTGAGCGTCATCGTGATCACCGCTCCGGCGGACACGCCCAGCAGCGCGAGCCCCAGCGCGCCGGGCGACGCGCCGGTCTGTTCCTTGATCGCGGGGATCCTGACCACCCAGCCGGCGAAGACGAAGCCGTCGAGGGCGAAGAAGGCGGTGATGGCGATACGGAGGGCGCGGAGGCGGACGAGGTCCTTGTCGTGGCCCGGCACGGCGTTGTGCGTTCGGGTTTTGTTTATTCGCGGCACAAAATGAGGCTAGGTGGGAGTCGGTGGCTGGGGCAAGGAGGTCTCCGGGCGAGGGAAGGCCGCCCCGAACCGGGTCACCCAATTGGGCAACGGGGTCGTCTCATGCGCGTACAACTAATGCTCTTGACATCTTCCCGGGCGGACGGCGTAGGTTGAAGCGATCGTTACTGGACGGGTGGAGGCCCTGATGCGCGCACGTGACGCGGCACCGCACGGTGCCGGCGCGGGCGCGCGGCTGATCACCCGGCGGCATGTGGACTACTGCCGTACCGCCTCCGCCGTCTGTCCTTCCGCACGCGTGTGACCCCCCGTCGGCCCCTCGGGCCGGCCGTCTCGTCGTGCCCTCGGAAGGAACCCCATGTCCGGCCCCGCCCTGCGCCTCGCCGTCGAACTCGACGGCGACGGCGCCCATCCCGCGGCCTGGCGCCGCGCCGCCCACTCTCCCGAGCATCTGCTGACCCCGCGCAGGGTGGCCCGTGTCGCCGCCGCCGCGGAGAACGCCGGGTTCACCCTGCTCACCCTGGACGACGGCGTGCTCCCGCCCGGTGCCGCGCCCGACACGGTCGGCCGGATCGGCGCGGTGGAGCGGGCCGCGTTCATCGCCGCGTCGACGAGCGTCGCCGGTGTCGCGCCGGTCGTCCCCCTCACGTACGCCGAACCGTTCCATGTCTCCAGCCAGTTGGCGTCCCTCGACCACATCTCCGTCGGGCGCGCCGGGTGGGTGGTCGGCGAGGAGACGCGGCCCGAGGCGGCACGTGCCTGGGGACGCCCCCTCGTCGACGGGGCCGCCGCCCGAGCCCGCGAGTCCCGTGACGGCGTCGAGGCGGTGCGCGCACTGTGGGACTCGTGGGAGGACGACGCGGTCATCCGTTCCGTGGCCACCAGCCGCTACCTCGACCGCGACCGGCTCCACTACGTCGACTTCACCGGCGACACCTTCACGGTGAAGGGGCCGGCGATCGTGCCTCGTCCCCCGCAGGGCCAGGTCGTCGTGCTCGGCCACCCCGACCTGGTGCCCGCCGAGCGGCTCGACGTCGCCCTCGTCGCGGGCCGTGACCTCGCCGTCGTCGCCTCGGCCGCCGCCGGCGCCGGGACGCCCCGGGCCTTCGCCGAGATCGAGGTCGCCCTCGACACCGCGCACGCCACGGCCGAGGAACGCGTCGCCGACCTCGAACAGCACGCGCCCTGGACCGATCGCGGACGGCTGCGCCACATCGGCTCCGCCGCCGGACTGGCCGCGCTGCTGGAGCGGCTGCGGGGTGTCGTGGACGGCGTTCGGCTGCATCCGCTCGTGCTGGACGAGGACCTTCCGGAGCTGTCCCGGCTCGTACTGCCGCACCTCTTCGAACGGCGGTACGCGGTCCGCCCGTTGCCCGGCGCCTCCCTGCGCACCCACCTGGGCCTGGAGCGGCCCGCCAACCGCTACGCCACCGCGGCGGTCCCGGCCGGGGAGGAGACCCGATGACCCGCACCGATCCACTCGACGCGCCCCGGCCCGACGCGCAACTGCACCTCGGGGTCTTCTTCCAGGGCGTCAACCACTGGACCATCTGGTCCGACCCGGCGAGCGGCAGCCAGATCGACCCCGCCAGCTTCCGGCAGGTGGCGCGGACCGCCGAACGGGGCCTGTTCGACGCGTTCTTCCTCGGGGAGGGGCTGCGTCTGCGCGAGGTCGACGGGAAGATCCACGATCTCGACGTCGCCGGACGGCCCGACGCCCTCACCCAGCTCGCCGCCCTGGCCGCCGTCACCGACCGGATCGGCCTGGTCTCCACCTCCAACACCACCTTCAACGAGGCCCCCGACCTCGCCCGCCGCCTGTCCGGCCTCGACCTGCTCTCCGAGGGCCGCGCCGGCTGGAACGTGGTGACCACCGACAACGCCTGGACCGGGGAGAACTTCCGCCGTGGTGGCTACCTCGACCACGCCGACCGCTACACGCGCGCCGAGGAGTTCCTCACCGTGGCACGCGCCCTCTGGGACGGCTGGAAGGACGGCGCCGCCTCCGGCTCGCCGGGCGCCTCCAGCTGGGCAGCACCCGGAGCCGTGCGTCAAGTCCGCCACCAGGGGCGGCAGTTCGACGTCGACCTCGCGCCCACACTGCCGCGCAGCGCCCAGGGCCACCCGGTGATCTTCCAGGCCGGCGACTCGGGCGAGGGCAGGGACTTCGCCGCCCGCAACGCCGATGTCATCTTCTCCGCGCACGGCAACGACTTCGACGACGCGCTGGCCTTCGCCGACGACGTCCGGCGTCGCCTGCTGTCCGCCGGTCGCCCCGAGGACGACCTGCGCATCCTCCCCGGTACGGAGATCATCATCGGGGCCACCGAGGAGGAGGCCCTGGAGAAGAAGCGCTGGATCCGCCTCCAACAGGTGACTCCCGCCACGGCGTTGGGCATTGCCGGGCTGCTGTGGAACCGGGATTTCTCCGACCGGGACGCCGACGGGCCGCTGCCGAAGGAGGACCCGGTCGTCGCCGAGAACGACGGCTCCTTCGGCGCCCGGCGCATCGCTGACCCGCGCAATGTGGTCGCCGAGTGGCGGGAGAAGGCCGAGGCGGGCGGCTGGTCGCTACGCGAGACCGTCATCGCCCTCGGCCCGCAGCGCGGCCACGTCGGCACTCCGGCGGGCCTCGCCGACAGGTTCGCCCACTGGGTACGGCACGGCGCGGTCGACGGCTTCAACGTCACGCCGTACCTGATCCCCGACGGCCTCGACGACATCGTCGACCTGCTCGTCCCCGAACTGCAGGAACGCGGCGTCTACCGCACCGAGTACACGGGCACGACGCTGCGCGCACACCTGGCCCTGCGCGAACCCCTGACCCACCGCTCGACGACGGACCGCCGGCGAGTGGGCTGACCCACCGCTCGACGAGGGACTGTCGGCGAGTGGGCTGGCCCGTCGGTCGGCGAGGGACTGTCGGCGAGTGGGCTGGCCCGTCGGTCGGCGAGGGACTGTCGGCGAGTGGGCTGGCCCGTCGGTCGGCGAGGGACCGTCGGCGAGTCGGCCGCCCACCGCTTCACGCCCGACCGCGACGAGCCGGCGGCCCCCTGTTCCGTTTCCGTGGCGACGGCCCACTCCGACCGGGGGTGGGCCGTCGCCAACCGTGTCCCATCCGCGCATCGTTGCCCACTTCGACATCACCAAGGGACAGACACCGGAGAACATCGTCCTCGAACCCGACGGCTCCGCCGACCTGACCTTCTCGGCCGCCCGCCAGATCGCCAATGTCACCAAGCAGGGGCACACCCGCATTCTCGCGGCCCTCCCCGCCGAGCCGAACCCGCAGACCCCCTAGTCGGCGACGACATCGTCCTCGGCATCGCCCGCGCCCACGACGGCCGGTCTACGTACTCAGCGGCGCCTACTTCACCATGCGGGACCCGAATCTGCTCCTCGCCCACCTCGGCGGTCGCCACGGTCGGTGACCTGCCGCGTCGAATTTCTCATTACCGCCCTTGGTGAATATCTCGCGGCCTGAGGAATGGAAATTCGTCGATAATGATCCGGCAATCCCATGTGAATACGTGGGTCAGGCTCCGGACGTGTGAAAGACCGTCTCGTCATCAAAGGAGCTCGTCAGTACGACCTCCATGATGTCTCGGTGGAACTGCCCCGGGACGCGCTCACCGTTTTCGTGGGAGTCTCCGGATCGGGTAAATCGAGCCTGGCGTTCGACACGATTTTCGCCGAGGGGCAGCGCCGCCATGTCGAATCGCTCTCCTCCATGCCCGTCAATTCCGAGGCCAATGGGACAAGCCCGATGTCGATGTGATCGGCTCATCGCCCGGGTCCGGTTCCTCGACGCCGAGCGCGAGGTGGAGAGACAGTGACCTTGCCGCCCTCGGCCCTGGCCTGCCGGCAGAGCACCGTCAGCCGATCCTGCTCAGCGGCCTTCGCGGTGCCGTGCGTGCCGGTCTGGGCGACCGCGGTGGCGGAGACCGCGGTGAGGGCCGGTGCGGTGGCGGCCGCCGTGGTGACCGCCGTGCCGACCACCTGCTGCCTGCTGAGCTTCATTGCGTGTGCTGCCTTTCGTGCGCCCCTAGCATGTTTGAGAGTTCAAACACATTGCCGGAAGGTGGCGCTGCACCTTGTGATTGAAGCTTCAAACGGAGGCCGGTAGAGTGTGATCATGCCCACCACGCCGCGCTGGCTCGACGCCGAGGAACAACGGGCCTGGCTGGCCTACATCGACTTCTCCACCCTGCTCAGCGACTACCTCAACCGGCAGCTGCGCCGTGACGTCGGCATGACGCACGCCGACTACACCCTGCTGTCCCATCTCTCGTCGGCGCCCGACCGGGCCCTGGGCATGTCCGAGCTGGCCCGCCGGCTGAAGATCACCCGCAGCCGTCTCACCCACGCGGTCAACCGGCTGGGTGAGGCCGGACTCGTGGACCGCCGGGAGGACCCCGCCGACGGCCGGGGGCAGCTGGCAGTCCTCACCGACGAGGGGCAGGGGCTGCTGGACCGCGCGGCCCCCGGCCATGTGGAAGCCGTACGCCGTGCGGTGTTCGACGCCCTCACTCCCGAGCAGGTGCGCCAGCTGGCCGAGATCGGCGAGGCGATCGGCGACGCCCTTGTCCGCGCGGAGGGCAACCCGACCGATCTTGCGGTACTGCCCTGGCGGCGTCGCTAGGGCGACGGGGTATGACTGGAGGCCCTGGGGGCCGCCCCGCGCAGCGCTTGGCGCGGAACGAGCCTTCACCCTCGGCCAGTTGATTCAGTCGGCCGCTCGGAACGTCCGCAGGCGCAGGGAGTTGCCGACGACGAAGACCGAGGAAAAGGCCATGGCCGCCCCGGCGATCATCGGGTTGAGGAGGCCGGCTGCCGCGAGCGGCAGGGCGGCCACGTTGTAGGCGAAGGCCCAGAAAAGGTTGGACCGGATGGTGCCGAGGGTCCGGCGGGCGAGGCGGATGGCGTCGGCGGCCACGCGCAGATCACCTCGTACGAGGGTCAGGTCGCCGGCCTCGATCGCGGCGTCCGTGCCCGTGCCCATCGCCAGCCCCAGGTCGGCCTGTGCGAGTGCGGCCGCGTCGTTGACGCCGTCACCGACCATCGCGACCGAACGGCCCTCGCCCTGGAGCCGCTTGACGACCTCGACCTTGTCCTGCGGCAGCACCTCCGCGATCACGTCCTCGGTCGCGATACCGACCTCACGCGCGACGGACTCGGCCACGGCCCTGTTGTCGCCGGTCAGCAGGATCGGCGTGAGGCCGAGCGCGCGCAGCCGGGTGATCGCCTCCGCGCTGGTCTCCTTCACCGCGTCGGCGACTTCGAGGACCGCGCGGGCCTCGCCGTCCCAGGCGACCGCGATGGCGGTACGGCCGGACGCCTCGGCCTGCTCCTTGGTCCGTCGGAGGTCCGCCGGAAGTTCCATGGCCCAGTCGGCGAGGAGTCGTTCGCGGCCGACGAGGACCGAGTGGCCGTCGACGATCCCCTGCACACCGAGGCCGGGTACGTTCGCGAAGTCCTCCGGCACGGGCAGTGAGCCGAGCCGCGCCGACGCTCCTTCGGCGACGGCACGGGCGACCGGGTGCTCGGAGGCGTGCTCCAACGCGCCCGCCAGCCGGAGGACTTCGACCTCGTCGGTGCCGGCGCCGGGGTGCACGGCCAGCAGCGTCATCCGGCCGGTGGTGACGGTGCCGGTCTTGTCGAGGACGACGGTGTCGGCCTTGCGCGTGGACTCCAGCACCTCCGGGCCCTTGATCAGGATGCCCAGCTGGGCGCCGCGCCCGGTGCCGACCAGCAGCGCGGTCGGCGTGGCGAGCCCCAGAGCGCAGGGGCAGGCAATGATCAGTACGGCGACGGCTGCGGTGAACGCGGCCGTCAGTCCGGCGCCGTTACCGAGCCAGAAGCCGAGGGTGCCCAGGGCGAGGGCGAGCACGATCGGCACGAAGACGGCGGAGATCCGGTCCGCGAGCCGCTGGGCCGCGGCCTTCCCGTTCTGCGCGTCCTCCACCAGCTTCGCCATCCGGGCCAGTTGGGTGTCGGCGCCGACCCGGGTGGCCTCGACGACGAGCCGCCCGCCCGCGTTGACGGTGGCACCGGTGACCGGGTCGCCGACCACGACCTCCACGGGCACGGACTCGCCGGTGAGCATGGACGCGTCCACGGCGGACGAGCCCTCCACGACCGTCCCGTCCGTGGCGATCTTCTCTCCGGGACGCACGAGGAAGCGGTCGTCGACCTTCAACTCGGATACGGGGACAGTCCGTTGGCCGCCGTCCGGCGTGAGGACGGTGACGTCCTTCGCGCCCAGCTCCAGCAGCGCCCGCAGTGCCGCGCCCGCCTTCCGCTTGGAGCGGGCCTCGAAGTAGCGCCCGGCGAGGATGAAGGCGGTCACCCCGGCCGCGGCCTCCAGATAGATGCTCCCGGCACCGTCACCCCGGACGATGGTCAGTTCGAAGGGGTGTGTCATGCCCGGTGTGCCCGCCGTCCCGAAGAACAGCGCCCAAAGTGACCAGCCGAACGCGGCCAGCGTGCCGATGGAGATCAGGGTGTCCATGGTGGCGGCACCGTGCCGGGCGTTCGTCCAGGCGGCGCGATGGAAGGGCCACCCGGCGTACGTGACCACGGGTGCCGCCAGCGTGAGGGACAGCCACTGCCAGTACTCGAACTGCAATGCCGGGATCATGGCCATCGCGACGACGGGGACGGCGAGGATCACCGCCGTGATCAGTCGCTGCCTGAGCGGCAGCAACTCGTCCTCCTCCGCCTCGCCCGTACTGTCGGGCTCGGCCCGTGCGGGTGGCGCGGGCTCCTGTGCCGTGTACCCCGTCGCCTCGACGGTGGCGATCAGGTCCCGCACCGAGACGTCATCGGCGTAGCTGACCTTCGCCTTCTCGGTGGCGTAGTTGACCGTGGCCGTGACGCCCTCCATGCGGTTCAGCTTCTTCTCGACGCGGGCCGCGCAGGAGGCGCAGGTCATGCCGCCGATGGAGAGCTCCACCTCGGCGGCGGGGCCGGTCCTGGTGATGGCCATGCCAACTCCTCGTACATCGTGGGCGGCTTGCGGATCGGATACGGGGTAGGGGTATCCTCGCACTTGTCTGTATACCCCTGGAGGGTATCAATGGCAAGTTGCTGGCACCGCTTGACGTTATACCCCCTAGGGGTATCGTGAGCTGTGTGGAGGCCCTAAACCCGAAGGAGACGGCCATGAACACCGGACTGAGGATCACCGCGTTCGCCGCCGCTCTGGCCGCGACGTTCGGCACCGCCTACGGCGTGGGCAAGGGCGTCGAACCCGTCGTCTCGGGCGCCGCGGAGAGCGCGCCGGCGCGCCACGACAGCCACCGCGAGGAGTCCCCGGATCCCGGAGAGGGCGAGGGCGGGCACGTATCGGCCCCGGCCGGCGGACTGCAGATCTCCGAGGGCGGCTACACGCTCGATCTCCGGACCCCGGACGTCACCGCCGGGCAGCGCACCGACCTGCGGTTCGTCATCCGGGACGAGGACGGCAGCGCCGTCACCGCGTTCCAGCGCGAGCACGACAAGGAACTCCACCTCATCGTCGCCTCACGCGACCTGGTCACCTACCGCCACCTGCACCCCGCCCGTGCGGCCGACGGCACCTGGAGCGCCCGCCTCGACCTGCCCAGGGCGGGCGGCTACCGCGTCTTCGCCGACTTCACCCCGGCCGGGAAGGACGCCGAGAACCTCACGCTCGGTGCCGACCTCGCGGCCTCGGGCACCTACAGGCCGGAGAAGCTCCCGGCGCCGAGCGACACCGCCGAGGTCAACGGCTACGAGGTCGAGCTGGACGGCGGACTGCGCCCGGGCGCAGGCAGCGAACTCGAGCTGAAGGTCTCCCGCGACGGCAGGCCCGTCACCGACCTCCAGCCCTACCTCGGCGCGTACGGCCACCTGGTGGCCCTCCGCTCCGGCGACCTCGCCTACCTGCACGTGCACCCCAACGGCGAGCCCGGCGACGGAAAGACCCGACCCGGCCCCGGCATCTCCTTCACGGCCACCGCGCCCAGCGACGGTGCCTACCGCCTGTTCCTCGACTTCAAGCACGAGGGCAAGGTCCACACGGCGGCGTTCACGGTCCGCACGGGCGGCGCGGCCACACCGCAGGAGCCGCACGAGACCGCGCCCGGCCATGGCCACTGACCAGCGGCGATACGGTGCCTCGCGCCCCGTAGGAGGCGCGGGGAACTGCGCGACCGGCCCCCACAGGCCCGCAGATTCATCACCGCGCCCCCAGCGGAGCGTTCACCACCGGAGGCCGACGTTCCCCGACCCGCGTCGCCCGTTCGAAGGCGTGCCCGGCCTTCAGGACCGACCAGTCCCGCCGGTGCGGGCCCACGATCTGCAGCCCGACCGGCAGGCCCTCCGGGGTGAACCCGGCCGGGACGGACAGGGCCGGGCAGCCCGTGACGGAGATCAGGTACGCCGAGCGCATCCAGTCGAGATAGGTCTCCATCGGGGTGCCGTCGACGACCGTCGGGTACGCCAGTTCGATGTCGAAGGGTGCGACCTGGCTGACCGGCAGCAACAGCAGGTCGTACCGTCCGAAGAACTCGCGGACCCGGTGGAAGAGCGCGCCGTGCAGCGCCTGCGCGCGCCCCAGGTCGGGGCCGCCGAGCCTGCGGCCCTCCTCGATGTTCCAGATCACGTCCGGGGCCAGCCGGTCGCGGTGCTCGTCCAGCAGCGGCCCGTAGGAGAGCTCCACCTGCCAGGCGCGCTGGGCGAGGAACACCTCGTCCGCACCAGTGAGGTCGGGGCAGGCCTCCTCGACGTCGCAGCCCAGCGCGGAGAACACCTCGGCCGCCGGGCGCAGCGCCTCCCGTACCTCCGGGTCGACGGGCACCCGCCCGCCGAGATCGGGTGACCAGGCGACGCGCAACCCCCGTAGGTTGCCGTCGAGTTGCCAGGCGAAGGTGGAGCCGGGCGTCTGCAGGGAGCGCGGGTCACGGGGGTCCGGACCGGCCAGCACGGACAGGGTCAGGGCGACATCCGCCACCGTCCGGGCCATCGGCCCCTTCACCGACAGCTGGCCCCAGGGCGCTTTGTCGGGCCAGGACGGCACCCGTCCGGGCGACGGGCGCAGCCCGACGACGTTGTTGAAGGAGGCGGGATTGCGCAGCGAGCCGCCGGTGTCGCTGCCGTCGGCGATGGGCTGCATCCCGCAGGCGAGGGCCGCTCCCGCCCCGCCGCTGCTGCCGCCCGCGCTGCGGGAGAGGTCGTACGGGTTGCGGGTGGCCCCGAAGACGGGGTTGACGGTGTGCGAACCCAGACCGAGTTCGGGGACGTTGGTCTTGCCGAGGGTGATCGCCCCCGCCTTCCGCAGCCGCTCGACGACCAGGTGGTCACGGTCGGGCACCCGGTCGGCGAAGATCGGCGAACCGGACGTCGTCCGGATGCCCGCCGTGTCGTGCAGGTCCTTGTGCGCCACGGGCAGCCCGTGCAGCGGGCCGACCGGCTCCCCGGCCGCCATCCGGTCGTCCGCCTCGGTCGCCTGCTCCAGCGCCCGGTCGGCCACCAGCGTCACGATCGCGTTCACCGCCGGATTGACCTGTTCGATCCGTTCCAGGTGGGCGGTCACCACCTCCCGCGCGGACACCTCGCGGCGCGCCAGCGCGACGGAGAGTTCGTACGCGGTCCGGAAGCACAGGTCGTCCGTCGGGTCCGCGTCGCCCGTCGGGTTCACGGGGTACTGCGCGGGGTGGTCGACGAGGTGGTTCACGAGGTGGTTCACGCCCCTCCCAGGGAGTCCTTGAGCTGGACGGCCGCGAGCACTCCGAAGAGCACGAAGGAGCCGCCCAGCAGTACGTTCGAGGTGCTTCCGTTACGCAGCGCCGGCTCCACGCTCCGGCGGTTGAGCAGCACCAGCAGCGCGCCGGCGAGCAGCGGCAGGATCAGCGAGCCGACGGCGGCGTAGGTGAGGACGAGGGACACCGGCCGTCCGAGGAAGGTGACGGCGACCGCGGTGACGGCGCAGTAGAGGACGAACAGGCGGAAGGGGCGGCCGTTCTGCGCGATGTGGGGCTCCGCCTCCGCGTCCGGGATGCCGCGCAGCGTCCGTAGCGAGTCGGCGAGCATGTAGCACAGGCCGTTGAAGCCGCCGACGAGCGCGCTCATCGTCACCAGGAAGAACGTCCCCAGGAACAGCACCCGCGCCACCGACCCCAGATCGGCGCCGAGCGGATCGGCGAGCGCGGCCAGCCCGTCGCTGCCGGTGATGCTCCCGCCCGTGCCGTACAGCAGCCCCGTGCCCACCACCGTCGTGCAGAGCACGAACAGCAGGGTGACGCCGTAACTCACCGCCGAGTCCGCCCGAACGATCCGCAGCCGGCTCCGGTCCGCCCAGCCCTTCTCCCGCACCCAGTAGCTGTACGAGGCGATCCCGGCCGTGCCGCCCACCCCGCCGACCAGCGCCAGCACCGTCACCACATCCCCCTCCGGCAGCCGCGGGCGCAGCGTTCCGAGCAGGCCGGGCAGATCGTCCGCTGTGGCGAGCGTGGCCACCGCCAGAACGGCCATGCCGAGGAACTTGGCGAGCATGAAGACGCTCATCACCCGCTCGAACACCGCGTACCGCCCGACGTACACGATCGCGGCCGCCGCCAGCGCGATCACCACGCCGACGGGCCTGACCGGCAGCACCGGGAACAGCGTGGACAGCGCCAGGGACGCCACCGAGCTGAGCGCCGCCCCGTAGAGCAGGCCGATCACCAGGACGAAGAGCATGAACGCCGCCGGGAGCCAGCGGGCGGCCGACTTCAGGCTCGCGATCACGGTCTGCCCGGTGGCCAGGTACAGGCGGCCCACCGCCTCGGTGAGCGCGTACTTGAGGACGACACCGATGACGATCGCCCACATCAGCGCCATCCCGTACCCGGCGGCGCCCGCGAGCGACGTCACCATGTCGCCCGCGCCCACGCTCGCGGCGGCCAGCACCAGACCGGGACCCAGAAGTGCCCACCGGCCGCGCCGGGTGCCGGCGGGCCGGGGGCGCGTCGGCGCAGTGGAGTCGGCGGCGGGGGAACGTGGGGGACTGCCGGGAGTCACGGTCACGTCAACCATCTCCGTACATCGGGGAGTTACGGGAGTCATGGGTTCGTGCGGCTCGTGCGGGCCGAGAGGGACGGTGGGCCGAAGGGGGACGGTGGGCCGAGGGGACGATGAACGCGCCCGCACGGCGGGGAGACCGTGCGGGACCATGCGATTCCACTTCACGGCAGGCTGGGCCACGGCGACGGAAGGGAACAAGAACCCCTGCGGAGCTGACGGAATCCGCCATAGGCTGGGGCCGATGGACGCACCGCAGACCGGCCCCGTGACGGATTCACTGGACCGGCGCATCATCAGCGCGCTGCAGATCGACGGCCGGGCCGCCTGGCACCGCATCGCGGCGGCCCTCGGCGAGCCCGAACGCACCGTCGTCCGCCGGGGCACCCGGCTGCTGGAGTCCGGCCTGGTGCGGATCGGGGCGATGGCGATGCGCGGCCGCAGTGTGGTGGTCGGCGTCCGCTGCGCCCCCGGCCGGGCCCGGGTCACCGCCACCGCGCTGGCCCGCCGGCCCGACTGCGTCTTCGTCCACGTTCTCACCGGCACCCCGGACTGCGTCGCGGAACTGCGCTGGCCTCGCGAACGGCTGGCCGGCCTGGTGCTGGACGAATTCGCCGGCCTGCCGGGCGTGGTGGAGACCCGCACCCTTCCGGTGCTGCGCCATGTCCGCACGATCCGCGAGTGGCACGCGGGCCTGCTCACCGAGGCCGAGATCGCCGCGCTGAAGGCCGAGGACCCCTCCGACACCGCGTCGCCGCCGATCACCGATCCACTGCCGGCCGACGGGACATCACCCGAACTCTCCCGCGCCGACCGGCTGTTGCTGCACACCCTCGCCGAGGACGGGCGCCGCACGTACGACGAACTCGCGCGCGTCTCGGGCGTGTCGGAGGCCACCGCGAGACGCCGCCTCGGCGCGTTACGGCGCGAGGGCAAGGTCCGCATCCGCGCCGTGATCGAACCCGCGGTGCTCGGGCTGCCGGTCGAGGCCGTCCTCTGGGCCCGCACTCCGCCGGCCAAGGTCGACTCCGTGACAACGGCCCTCGCCGAGTCCGCCCACGTCCGTTACACCAGCTTCGTCACCGGCGAACGCCAACTCCTCATCCTCACCGCGTTCCCCGACGAAGCCGCCCTCCACGACTTCGTCACCCGTTCCCCCTGGCTCCGCGAGGTGGCGTCGATCGACGTCTCCCTCGTCCTCACCACCCTCAAGCGCGGCGGCATGCTGGCCCCTTGGCTGCGGGACTGAACCAGGACCCGCGCGCTCCCGTCCGGGCCGTGCCGGATGGGCCACGCGCTCCTCCCGGCTGCCGGGAGGGCAGTCGCCAGGCGCGCGAAACGCGTCAAGCCCGCTGCCGCAAGGTAAGCAGGAATCTCCCGGCTTCAGCCGGGAGAGCACTTCAACCCTCGGCGTGACGCGCCCGATCGGCCCGCTACGTCGCCTCACACCGTGACGACCCGTACCCCGGCCTCCTCGAAGAGCCGTACCGTCTCCGGTGCCGCGGCCGAGTCCGTGACCAGTGTGTCCACCGACTCGGTCGCGCAGATCCGGGCGAAGGCCCGCCGCCCCAGCTTGCCGGAGTCGGCCGCGACCACGACCCGCTCGGCACGCTCGCACAACAGCCGGTTGACGGCGGCCTCCGCCTCGTCGTGAGCGGCGGCGCCGTGGATGACGTCCAGGGCGACCACGCCGAGGACGGCCACGTCCATGGTGATCCGGTCGAGCACGCCGTCGGCGAGCGGGCCGACGAGTTCGTACGACTGGGCGCGGGCCACACCGCCCGTCACCACGATCTTGAACTGGGGCCGCACGGCCAGCTCGCCCGCGATGTTGAGCGCGTTCGTGACGACGGTCAGCGCGGGCGCGCCGGACGCCAGATCACCCCGCAGGGCCAGGGCCCGCGCCACCTCGGTGGTGGTCGTGCCGCCGGTCAGCCCCACGGCCTCGCCGGGCGCGACGAGATCCGCCACCGCCTTCGCGATGCGCTGCTTCTCGGTGGCGCGACGGGCCGTCTTGTAGCGGAGCGGCAGCTCGTGGGAGACACCGTGCACGACCGCTCCGCCCCGCGTGCGGACGAGCATCTGCTGCTCCGCGAGCTGGTCGAAGTCGCGCCGGATCGTCGCGGCGGACACGCCCAGCTCGACGGCCACCTCCTCGACGTCCAGCCGCCCCCGCTCCACGAGCAGTTCGAGCAGCGTCTGCCAACGGGCGTCGCGGGACATGTGCCCTCCACTTGCTTGAAGATGCTCGAAAGTTGACTATATCTTGCAGAAACAAGCATGAGACTTGCGTCTCCAGGGGAAGGTGTCCGCATGACCCACGTCGAGGACGAGCTGAACACCCAGCCCGAGTGCTGGACCCGCGTCGCCGCCGAGGCAGCGCAACACGCCGACGCCCTGCCGGCGCAGGGGGAGCGGGTGGCATTCGTCGGCTGCGGGACGTCGTACTTCATGGCACAGGCCGCCGCCGCGCTGCGCGAGCGGGCCGGCCAGGGGGAGACGGACGCCTTCGCGGCCTCGGAGTTCCCCCACCGGCGGGCCTACGACCGCGTCGTCGCCCTCACCCGCTCCGGCACCACCACCGAGGTGCTGGGACTGTTGGGCGCGCTGCGGGGGCACACGCGTACGACGGCGATCACCGCTGACCCGGACACCCCCGTGATGGCGGCCGCGAACGACGTCGTCGTGCTGGACTTCGCCGACGAGAAGTCGGTCGTCCAGACCCGTTTCGCCACCACCGCGCTCACCCTCCTCCGCGCCCGTCTCGGCCTGCACACCGAGGCTGCCGTCGCCGACGCGCGCACCGCGCTGGAGGAGCCGTTGCCCGAAGGGCTCGTCGGCAGCGACCAGTTCACCTTCCTCGGCCGGGGCTGGACCGTGGGCCTCGCGAACGAGGCCGCGCTCAAGATGCGCGAGGCCGCGCTGGCGTGGAGCGAGGCGTACCCGGCGATGGAGTACCGGCACGGCCCGATCAGCGTCACCACCCGGGGCACGGCGACCTGGATGCTCGGCGAGGCGCCCCAGGGGCTGGCCGCACAGGTGCGGGAGACAGGCGGGGTGTGGGTGGCCCGCGGGCTCGATCCGCTCGCCGAACTGGTCCGCGCCCAGCGGCTCGCCGTCGCCGTGGCCGCCGCCCGCGGCCTCGACCCCGACCGGCCGCGCCACCTCACGCGCTCGGTCGTCCTCGACTCCAACGACCGCTGAACCAGGAGGAGCCGTGCCCCTCACGACGACCGGTGAACTGATCACCGGGGCCGCCGCACACTCCGCGGTGGCCGCCTTCAATGTCATCACCCTGGAGCACGTCGAGGCGGTCGTCGCGGGAGCCGAGTCCGCCGCCGCGCCGGTCGTCCTCCAGGTCAGCGAGAACGCGGTCAGGTTCCACGACGGGGACCTGATCCCGCTGGCCCGCGCCGCGTCCGCCGCCGCCGAGCGGGCCGCCGTGCCCGTCGCGCTCCACCTCGACCACATCCAGAGCGACGACCTGCTGCGCCGGGCCGTCGACGCCGGTTTCGGTTCCGTGATGTACGACGCCTCGCGCCTGCCCTACCTGGACAACCTCGCCGCGACCCACGCCGCCGTCGAGTGGGCGCATGGCCAAGGGCTGTGGATCGAGGCGGAGTTGGGGCAGGTAGGAGGCAAGAACGGCGCAGCGCCGCTCGACGCGCACGCGCCCGGCGCCCGTACCGACCCCGACGAGGCGCGGGCCTTCGTGGCCGATTCGGGCGTGGACGCCCTCGCCGTCGCCATCGGCAGCTCACACGCCATGACCACCCGGACCGCCGCCCTCGACCACGCTCTCCTCGAACGGCTGGCCGGCGCCCTGGACGTCCCCCTCGTCCTGCACGGTTCCTCCGGCGTTCCGGACGACGAACTGCGGACGGCGGTCGCGGGAGGCATCGCCAAGGTCAACATCGGCACCGCGCTCAACATCGCCCTGACCGGCGCGATCCGGGACTTCCTCACCGACCGCCCCGAGGTGGTGGACCCGCGCAAGTACCTCACGGCGGGCCGCGCGGCAATGGCGGAGACGGTGGCCCGGCTCATCGGCGTCCTGCGGACGGAAGCCGTCCTTCCGCCCGGGTAGGCCGCCCGTACGAGTCCGTGCGACCGTCCGTACGGGTCCGTCCCGCGTGGGAATGTGACCGTCTTGCGAAGCGCGGCGTCCGGGACCCGAGTGTGACGCCCGTCACTGATATTTTCCGGTCATGCGGGAGACGGAGATCCACCTCGGTGAGCCGCCGTTCGTCGCCCTCATCGGTGTCGGCGTACACGGCGTCGCGAGCCGCACGGACGTGTTCCGACTGCCGGAGCTGTGGCAGCTCCACCTCTACCAGTACGAGGCCGAACTGACCGTCGACGGCACGGCCCACACCATCCGCCCCGGCCGGGTCAGTCTCGTACCGCCCGGCACCACGGTCCGCTACCGCTACCAGGGCCGCTCCGAACACCTCTTCGCCCATCTGCGCATCGCCCCGGCCGGGCCGCCCCGCACGGTTCCGGTCGTGCAGGACGCCGGCCCCGAACTCCCCACGCTCACCGGCCTGTTGCTCCAGGCGGTGGCCGCCGCCCCGAGCGAGCCCGACCGCACCCGGGCCGAGATCTGGACCACCCTGTGGCGCGTCGCCCATCTGACCCCGCCCGACGCGGCGGACCCCGGCCCGCACCCGGCGGTCACCACCGCCATCGCCCACATCGAGGCGCACCTCGCCGCCCCGCTCACCATCCCGGAGGTGGCCCGCGTGGCCGGCGTCTCCCACAACCATCTGACCCGGCTGTTCCACACCGAGACGGGCGGCACGGTAGTCGCCTACATCCGCCGCCGCAGACTCGAACGCGCCCACCACCTGCTCCGCGCCACGACCCTCTCCATCCCCGCCGTGGCCGCCTCCGTAGGTATCCCCGACCTCCAGGCCTTCAACAAGGCCTGCCGTCGAGAGCTGGGCGCCTCACCGCGAGCCCTGAGAGGGGGCGACCTTCCCGGCAGGGCTGCTAACTCCGCCTGACCGCTCGCAGCACCACGAACTTGGCGTCGCTCGCGACGAGTTCACTGTTGCCGAAGATCCGTCGCAGCGTCACGTGATAGCCCAGATGGCGGTTCCCGACCACCCACAGCTCACCGCCCGGCCGCAGCGCCCGCCGTGCCCCGGTGAACATCCGCCGGGCGGTGGCGTCGGTCGTCGCCTGGTGGGAGTGGAACGGCGGGTTGTTGAGGACGAGATCCACACTCCCCGGCGCGAACGCCTCCAGCCCGTCGCCGACCCGGAACTCGGCCTTGCCGTCGACGTCCGGCCGGTTCGTCCGGTACGTCGCCTCCGCCGAGGCCACCGCCTGGTACGACTCGTCCACGAACACCACCTCGGCGTCCGGATCGGCCAGGGCGACCGCCGTACCGACCACACCGTTGCCGCACCCCAGATCGACGACCCGCCCGCCACGAGGGTCCTTCGGCAGATGACGCAGGAAGAACCGGGTGCCGATGTCGAGCCGGTCGGCGCAGAACACGCCCGCGTGGTTGACGACGGTCCGCCCGGCCAACAGGCCGATGTCATCCGGCAGTTGATAGGTGTACGGCCATGGATTGTTGCCCCGAGCCTCGAGGATCCTCGCATCCGGGGTGCAGAAGATCAGCCGCGCTTTCTGCTGGGCGAGCGAGGTGCGGGTCGGGCCGAGGACGCGCTCGAAGAGCAGAAGCGTGGAGGTGTGGATCTCCTTGACCATCCCGGTGCCGATCACGACCGTGTCCTGGTGCACGGCGGGTGCGAGCCGGTGCAGCTGGTCCTCCAGGAGCGCGAGGCTCTTGGGGACCCGGACGAGGAGCACGTCGACGCGGTCCGGGGGTGTGTCCCGGGTGGTGAGCAGCCGTACGGTGTCCGCCTCGACGCCGCCCCGCTCCAGGTTCGCCCCTGTCGCCTCCCGGCTCAGGAACGAGTCGGTGATCTGCGTCGGCCGATGCCCGGCCAGCGCGGTGGTCAGCGCGCCCCAGCGGTCCCCGACGACCACGACCGTCCCGTCCAACGGCGTCCCACTCTCCGCGAGGTGGCGCAGCAGATACGCGTCGGACGCGTCCCAGGCGCGCAGCTGGTCACGGGGGTCCTCGGGAAAGCGGGCCAGGGCGTACTCGCCCCAGGGCGCGGTCATACGGTCGCTCATCGTGTGCCCAGGCTAACCGAGCACCGGCTCAGGCCCCGTCACCGAGCGGCCGTGCGGGATGATGGCTCCCATGGACGCCGAGCTGTTCCCCCGCGGCCGTGCGGAGATCGCGCCCGGGGCGGTCCACGTCCCGGACTGGCTGGACACGGCACACCAGCGACGGCTCCTGGACGCCTGCCGGGAGTGGGCCCGTCCGCCCGCCGGGCTCCGCACGGTCCGTACCCCGGGCGGCGGCACGATGACGGCCCGGCAGGTCTGCCTCGGCCGGCACTGGTACCCGTACGCGTACGCCCGCACGGTCGTCGACGGCGACGGCACGCCCGTGAAGCCGTTCCCGGACTGGCTGGGTGAGCTGGGCCGGCGCGCGGTCGCGGACGCCCTCGGAGTGGAGGAGGCGACGGCCGCGTACGACATCGCCCTGATCAACTTCTACGACGGCGACGCCCGCATGGGCATGCACCGCGACGGCGACGAGAAGTCGGACGCGCCGGTGGTGTCGCTGAGCCTCGGCGACACCTGTGTCTTCCGCTTCGGCAACACGGAGACACGGGCGCGGCCGTACACGGACGTGGAGCTGCGCAGCGGTGATCTCTTCGTCTTCGGTGGTGCGGCACGGCAGGCGTACCACGGGGTGCCTCGGGTGTCCGCGGGAACCGCGCCGCCCGGGCTGGGGCTGACCGGACGGCTGAACGTCACCCTGCGGGTCAGCGGGTTCGTCGACGGCTGACGCCTGCCGGGCGGGGTTCGATGCCGAGCGGATCATGGGAGACTCCCCTTCATGGACGGGAAGGCGGCCCCCAAGGCGGCGGGCGAAGGGACACCGACGACGACACGCACTCGGCTGGACCGGGGGAGGGGCGCGCTCGGTCCGGCGCTGGAACTCGTGCACACCGGCCGGGCGCCGACCCGGGCTGTGCTCACCGCCGAACTGGGTGTCACCCGGGCCACGGCCGGCGCCGTCGCCGCCGAGCTGGAGGCGCTGGGGCTGATCCGGGTCGACGCGCACCCGGGCGCCGCCGCCGGTTCGCAGGGCCGGCCCTCGCACCGCCTCGAAGTCGCCGAGGAGGGGCCCGTCGCGCTCGCCGCCCAGGTGCACGCCGACGGCTGGCGGGCCGCGCTGGTCGGGCTCGGGGGGCGGATCGTCGCCACCGCGCCCGGCTGCGAGACCGTGGACGCCGACCCGGCGAAGGTGCTCGGCTCGGTCGTCGATGCGGGCTCCGAGCTGCTGCGCGAAACCGGGCGGCGGTGTGTGGGCGCGGGCCTCGCCGTACCGTCCGCGGTCGCCGAACCGGCGGGGCTGGCGCTGAACCCGCTGCACCTGGCCTGGCCGGCCGGGGCGCCCGTCCGGGAGATCTTCGCCGAGCGGGTCCGCGCGGCCGGCATCGAGGGGCCCGCGTTCGCGGCCAACGACGTGAACCTCGCCGCTCTCGCCGAACACCGGCACGGCGCCGGGCGTGGCTCCCGGGATCTGCTGTGCGTGGCGACCGGGCACCGTGGCGTCGGCGGTGCGCTGGTCCTCGACGGCCGTCTGCACACGGGCAGTTCGGGTCTCGCCCTCGAAGTCGGCCACCTCGCCGTCAACCCCGAGGGCCGCCCCTGCCACTGCGGCGGCCGCGGCTGCCTCGACGTCGAGGCCGACCCGCGGGCCTTCCTCACCGCGGTCGGCCGTGACCCCGGACCCGAGGTCTCACTGCTCCAGCAGGCCAACGAGCTGATCCGCACCCAGTACGCCGACCCGGGCGTCCGCACGGCCGCCGAGGCCATCATCGACCGCCTCGGCCTCGGGCTCGCGGGCCTGGTCAACATCCTCAACCCCGACCGCATCATCCTCGGCGGCATGCACCGCGCCCTCCTCGACGCCGACCCCGACCGGCTGCGTGCCGTCGTCGCCGACCGCAGCCTGTGGGGCAGGCAGAGCGGGGTCCCCCCGATCCTGGCCTGCACGCTGGACCACAACAGTCTGGTGGGGGCGGCCGAGTTGGCGTGGCAGCCGGTGCTCGACGACCCGCTGGGCGCGCTGGTCTGACGACCTTCACCCGGGCCGGGAACCCCGCAGCATGATCATGCGGGAGACCACGAACGTCACCGGAATCGCCGCGCCCGACGCGAGCAAGGGAGCGAACCGGTTGCCCGCGTGCAGGACGTCCACGATCACATACACACCCGCCGTGGTGATCAGGAAATTGGTGGCATTGGTCAGCGGGAACAACAGGAATTTACGCCAGGTCGGACGGGTGCGGTAAGTGAATCTCGCGTTCAGGAAAAAGGAACCCGTCATGCTCAGGGCAAAAGCGAGAATGTGCGCGGCGAGATAAGGAAGCCAATTGAGGAACAACAGGTAAAGGCCGTAATAGGTCGCGGTGTTGACCACCCCGACCAGGGCGAAGGTGATGATCTGTCCAGATATGTGGCGCTCCGGCATCGGGCGGGCCTCGGGGAGCGTCTCCGTACGCGTCGCCGTCCGCATCAGCGAATGAGGTCCTTCGTCGTGCCGCACGCCGCGTGCCCCTCCGTCTGCTCCACATTGGTCGCCTTCACCAGGAAGTGCGGGCGCCCCTTCACCTCGTAGTAGATCCGGCCGGTGTACTCCCCGATCACCCCGAGCATGATCATCTGTACGCCGGCGAGGGCGGTGACGGCCATGACGATGGTGACATAGCCCGGTGTCTCCACGCCGTTGACGAGTGCGGCGCCCACGATCCACGCCGTGTAGAGCCCCGCGCACACCAGCAGGCACAGGCCGAGGTAGAGGGCGGCCCGCAGCGGCCGGTTGTTGAACGAGAGGAGCCCGTCGAGTCCGTAGTTGAGCAGTGACCGGAAACTCCAGGAGCTGCGGCCGTGCTCGCGCACCGCGTTCTCGTACTCGAAGGTCGTGCCCGGGAAGCCGACCCAGGCGAAGAGGCCCTTGGAGAAGCGGTTGTACTCGGTGAGGTCCAGGACGGCGTCCACCACCCGGCGGGACAGCAGCCGGAAGTCGCCCACGCCGTCGGCGAGTTCCACGTCGACGAGACGGTTGACCAGCCGGTAGTACAGGCGTGCGGTGGCGGTGCGCAGGAGGCCGTCGCCGGTCCTGGTGCGGCGGGCGATGACCTGGTCGTAACCCTGTTCGCGCAGGCCGACCATGCGGCGGATCAGTTCGGGCGGGTGCTGCAGGTCGGCGTCCATGACGATCACGGAGTCGCCCGTGGCGTGCCGCAGACCCGCGAGCAGCGCCGCCTCCTTGCCGAAGTTGCGGCTGAAGGAGACGTACCGGACGCGCGCGTCCAGCTCGGCCAGCTGCTTCAGGACGGCGAGGGTGCGGTCGCGGCTGCCGTCGTCGACGTACACGAACTCCATGTCGTGGCCGAGCGGAAGCAGTTCCTCCGCGACCTTCTGGATCTCTTCGTGGAAGCGCGCGACGACGGCTTCCTCGTTGTAGCAGGGTGCGACGATCGAGATGAGCATGGTTCTCCCCCAGAGGTGCGGTTCAAAGAGCGGTGGTCATGCGCTCGCGTGCGGTCGGGTCGTCGGGCGCGGGTCGAGTGCCGGCCAGGGGTACGGGTGCGAGCGCCGTCAGTGCCCGACGGCGGCGGACCAGGCCGGTCGCCCCGATCAGGAGCACTGCGGTGAGCGAGACAGCCCCGATCGCCGTGCCCAGGCGCAGCCCCGGTGGATGGAACGTGCAGGTCACGCTGCTCGCGGAGCCGTACAGGGGTACGGCGATCAGCCCGTAGTAGTCCTTGGCGGGTACGGCGGGAGCGTTGTCGGCGGCACAGCGCCAACCGGAGATCCGGGGTGCCGCGATGACCGCGATCCCCGTGCTGTGGGAGGGTAGTTCGGCCCGGATGGTCCCGTCGGACACGCTCACGTCGGTGGCGCCGGTGGCCTTCAGCCCGTCGACGGCTGTGCGCAGCCGCGCGGTGTCCAGGCAGCCGACCGCTCCGTCCGGGACGAGGCTCGTCCTGTTCGGCGACAGCTCGATCCGGAACCGTCCGGAGTCCCCGACCGTGCCCAGTCGCTGCATCGGGGCGATCTTGGTGACCGGCTGGTCGGACCGGAACCGCCCGGTCAGCTCCTCGCCGGAGGCCGAGACGTCGGCGAGCCGCGCGGTGCCCGAGAGATGCGGAGCCCACAGGTACAGCTCGGACCCTGCCGGGCAACCGCCCGTGATCGTCGGCTTGTGCGGCGTGCTCGCGTAGGGCAGCGGGCCCACCCGCACACCCGGCCGTCCGTCGTCACTGGGGGACGGCGGCTTCCCGGTCGCGGTATGGACGGTGAGCCGGGGCACGGTGTACACCCGCGAGCCCAGCAGCAGTTCCTGGTTGCGGTACGGCGACGGCCCGAAGTCGGAGAGGTCCGTACGGCCGTCGGTGCGATCGGCGGCCGGCCGTACCGTCACCAGCGGCGGCACGTCCTGCCGGGTCACGGTCACCCCGCTGCCGTCCTGCGGGAACCAGTTCTGGTGCGGGTCGGGCGGGGAGTGCACCCGGGCGCCGACGGAGAAGATCGCGTCCGTGACGGCGTTGTCCAGGCTCTGCACGTTCCGACCGCGCGAGGTCCAGCCGTCCCCGAGAGCGGTGAGTGTCCGGCTGAGCACGTCGGAGGTGAGGCTGCTGTAGTACTGGGCGCCCTGCCCGCCCACCAGCAGCGGGTCGTTGCCGACGGTCTGCTCCCGGCCCGGGTCGGTCCGGTAGCGGGGCCAGCCGTCGGCCTCGGCGATCGCCTCGGCCTGGTCCCGCTGCCGCGCGCCCCAGGGCGCGTAGTCGTCCATGTGCCCGAGCCGCAGCCGGGTGTCGGCGGCGGAGGTGACGGCGGCCTCGCCGAACTGCGTGCACACGAGCAGCGCCACGGCGAGGACCGCGAGGGGTCTGCCGTCCTTCCGCCTGACCCCGAGCAGGATCAGACCGCCCAGCGCGCCGGCTGCGGCGAGCAGGGCGAGCGGCAGACTGAAGGCGCGCATCGTCCGCTCGCTGCCGCTCGCGAAGACGATCACCAGCGCGAGCAGCGCACCCGCCGCGCCCAGCGCACGCGGGCCGGGACCGCCGTACGACAGCGTGTGCCAGGCGGCGATCACCAGCAGCGCGCAGAGTACGAAGGCCTGGCGGTACGAGCTGCCCTGCGGGGTGGCGAAGGCGTGCCAGAGCAGATGCGTAGGCCCCCACTGCATCGAGAGGGCCACACCCACCACCAGCAGTGTCCACCCGGCACGCAACCGCCCGGGGGCCGCCCGGTGGAACGGCAGGGCGAGCGCGAGCAGTAGCGCGGTGGTGCCCACGAACACGGCCGGCGTCCCGTAGCTGTACGTCCCCGGCAGCAGCCGGGCGAGCAGGTCCTCGGTGGGGACGGGCGCGAACTGCCGGACCCGGCCCGGATAGGAGTGCCGGGTGCCGAAGTACACGACCGTCACCAGCGGCGCCGCCAGGCCGATGCCGAGGACCGTGATCAGGGCGGCGCGGCCCGCGGCCCAGAGCCGCTGCCGGTGCGAGAGGTCGCCGAGCCACAGCCGGAGCAGGAGGACCAGGGCGGCGGCGAGGGTGGCCATGTACGCGGTGTAGAAGTTGGCGATCCAGGCGAGCGCCACGATCAGCACACAGAGGAACGGACGCCGCCCCCGCCGCGCCCATTCACCGACCAGGCACAGCAGCGGCAGGAAGACCAGGCCGTCGAGCCACATGGGGTTGTAGACCGCGTCCGCCAGGGTCCAGCCGCACAGCGCGTACGACGAGCCGAGCAGGCCCGCCGCCCACCAGCGACCGGGGCGCAGGGCGAGCAGCAGCCAGGCCATCGCGGCGGCGGCCGACGCCACCTTCAGCAGGGTGACCGCGTACACCGCGAGGTCGATCTCGTCGCGCGGGAACACCGCCACGAGCAGGGCGAACGGGCTGCTGACGTACGTGCCGAGGTCGGGCAGGAAGCCGGCGCCGTACCCCGACTGCCAGTTGACGAGCAGTCCGCCGTCGGCCCTGCCGCGCAGGAGGTCCCACAGGTGCGCGTGGAACGGCACGTACTGGTTGCCGAGGTCGTTGACGCTCCGGGTGCGTGGCCCGAAGGGGTAGCTGCGGGCCACGACATCGGCGGCGCAGAGCACGGCGACGGTGAACACGGCGGCGAACAGCGCGGCTTTTCCCTGCGGCCGGAACGTCACCGCGGGACGGGTTCTCGGTTTCACACCCTGTCCCTGTCCGCTCGGCGCACCGAGTTCCGTTGAGCGACCCACTTCATTTTCGTAAGACCCCGTCATTCTCCGCGCTTCATCGATTCGCCGAATTAGAGGCTTACCGCTCGACGATGGTTGTGCCGTCGACGAAAAGTGAAAGCAATAATTCCGAATATTGCGGGGGTGGGAAATGGATAACTGCTTTTGGGGGTACGAGAGTTGTCTCCGAGGTGATCAGGAGGTTAACTCCGCCGTGAGACTCCACAACGCCGCCACCTGTGGCCGCCGTAGATCCGCCCGTCGGACACACAGCCCGATCGGGAACGGCTCGGGCGGCGTGTCGGTGGGGATCGGCCTGAGCCGGTCGCGCACGGCGCTGTGGTCGAGCACCAGGCGGGGGACCACGCCGGTGCCGCAGCCCAGTGCGACGAGGGTCAACAGAGCCTCGTGGCCCTCCGGCTCGGCCGCCAGGTCGGGTGCGGTGCCGTGGGAGCGGAACCATCGGTCGGCGGCGTCGCGGACCAGGCCGCGGTGGGGGAGGACGAAGGGGCCGTCGAGGCCGGGGTCCGGGCGGTCGCGCGCGGTCACGAACACCAGGTCCGTCGTCGCCACCGTCCGGCTCACCAACGGCTCCGGCAGCCGCGCCGGGATGCCCGCGACCGCCACATCCACCTCGCCCTCGTCCAGCCGGGCCAGCGCGGCAGCCGCGTCACCCGTGCGCAGATCGAGGCGGACCTGCGGATGGGCCGCACGGAACGGTGTCAACAGCTCCGGCAGCAGCGCCTGACACGCGGTCACCGTCGCGAAGACGGCCAGCCGCCCGGTGAGTTGGGCCGGATCCGGATGCTCCTCGCGGTACGCGCGCCACAACTCCAGTGCCCGCACGGCGTATTCACGGAAGCGATGCCCCTCAGCCGTCAGCGAGACGCCCCTCGGCCCGCGGTCGAAGAGCCGGTGCCCGAGGTCGGACTCCAGCCGCTGCACAGTACGGGTGAGGGTCGCCGGGCTGACATGGCAGTCCAGGCTGGTCCGGCCGAAGTTCAGCGTCCGGGCCAGATGAAGGAACAGCCGCAGCTCGCGATGATCGTCCCGCATGTCCGCCCACCTGGATCTTTCGTTATCTGCAACACTCCGCTGCAAAGGTTGCGCTTGCCGCAACACTCGCCCGGACCCTACAACTCCTCCATGACCACCTCCACTGTCTTCGCCCTCGAAACCATGGACGTGCCCGGCGGCACCGAGACCATCCTGCGCGGCGGCCGGCACCTCTTTCCGCTGCTGCCACAGGCACTCGCCGGGGTCCGCCGCATCGGTGTCATCGGCTGGGGACCGCAGGGCAGGGCCCAGGCCCGCAACCTGCGCGACTCCCTTTCCGGCACCGGCATCACCGTCGCCGTCGGACTGCGCCCCGGCTCCGCCTCGGTCACCGACGCCCGTGCCCACGGCTTCACCGAGACGGACGGCACCCTCGGCGACTGGCTCGCCGTCACCGCCGACAGCGACCTCGTCATCCTCCTGATCGCGGACGCGGCCCTGGCCGCCCACCACGAGGAGATCTTCGCCGTCCTGAAGCCCGGAGCCACCATCGGCCTCTCCCACGGCTTCCTCCTCGGCCACCTCCGAGCGACCGGCGGCGACTTCCCGCCCGGCCACGGAGTCATCGCCGTCTGCCCGAAGGGCATGGGCGACTCGGTCCGCCGCCTGTACGAGCAGGGCGCCGAGATCAACGGCGCCGGGATCAACAGCAGTTACGCCGTCCACGCCGACCCCGACGGCCTCGCCGGCGACCGGGCCCTCGCCTGGTCAGTCGCCCTCGGCTCCCCGTACACCTTCCGTACCACCCTGGAGAGCGAGTACCTCTCCGACATCGTCGGCGAGCGCGCCATCCTGCTCGGCGCCGTCCACGGCATCGTCGAGAGCCTGTACACCCGCCACCGGCTCGCCGGGGTCGACGAGGTGACCGCGTACGAGCGCTCCTGCGAGAACATCACCGGCCCGATCGCCCGCACCATCTCCCACACCGGACTCCGCGCGGTGCGCGGGGGCCTGGACGCGGCCGGCCGGGACGTCTTCGACCGCGCCTACACGGCCACGTACGGGCCCGCCCGCGAGATCGTCGCGGAGATCTACGACGAGGTCGCCGACGGCACCGAACTGCGCAGCGTCATCCTGGCCGAACGCCGCCTCGGCACCCGCCCGATGAGCGGGATCGGCGGCTCACCGATGTGGTCCGTGAGCGACCGGGCACACGCCCGCCGAAGCGAACGCGACCTGCCCGTGGACCCGTTCACCGCCGGCGTCTTCGTCGCCACCATGACCGCCCAGATCGACGAGTTCGCCGAACGCGGCCACCCCTGGTCGGAGATCGTCAACGAGTCCGTCATCGAGGCCGTCGACTCCCTCCTGCCCTACATGCACGCCCGCGACGTGGCGTACATGGTCGACAACTGCTCCCGTACGGCCCGCCTCGGCGCCCGCCGCTGGGGGCCCCGCTTCCAGACCGCCTACGAACAGATCGCCTACCCGGCTGCCGAACTCCCCGCCGACCGGGCCCTGTTGGCGTCCTTCGACACACATCCCGTCCACGAGGCCCTGACCTCGGCGGCGAAGCTCCGGCCGTCGGTGGACATCTTCGTGGCCTGACGCCTGACGCCTGACGCCTGACGCCTGACGCCTGACGCCTGAGGCCTGAGGCCTGAGGCCTGAGGCCTGAGGTCTGACGACTACGCGGCCGCCCGGCGGCGAGGTCTGGCCACCAACTCCCCGCCACAGTTGGGACAGATCTCGCGCATGGCCTCGCCGCAGGGCACACAGAACGTGCACTCGTAGGAGCAGATGCGGGCCGGGGCGTCGGCGGGCAGGGGCGTCGTCTCGCACCGCTCGCAGCGGTCGCGCATCTCCAGTGCCATGTGCGGGGCCTTTCCTCGGATCGGGGGTGCCGTGACCTGTCACTTCCCATCCTCGGCGCCCCGCGCGTGGCCGAAAGCAGCCTGCGGGTCAGAGATCAACACGATCGGGCCACAGGCGCTTCACCACTGCCGGCCCCGTGGCAGCCGGTCCCGTTCGGGAGTGCTCATGTGCAGCACCTGGAAGACCTCGCCCTCGGCCTTGGGCGCGTCGTGGTCCCAGACCGAGAAGTGGACGATCTCCCAACGGCTGGTGTCCACGGCCGCCGCCGCGAGCACCGCCCCGTCCAGCGAGGCGAGCCGCCCGGTCTCACGCACCGCGTCCTCGACGATCTCGCCCAACCGCACGCCGCCCGGCACCGGCCGCCGCCCCCGCACCGCCACCCGCGCGGGGGAGCCGACGACGCCGCCCGCCTCGTAGGCCAGCCCCGTCCACTGGCGGGCCGGCGGACGCCCGAAGTCGTCGACGATGCCCTGGAAGCCGCCACCCCAGAGGAAGGCGTTCATGCCCTCCACGCTGTTCCACAGGTAGAACGGCGCGTACTGGTTCACCGGCGAGCCGTGCACACCCCGCTCGCGCATCAGATAGGCCTTGAGACCGAGGCCCTCCCAGGCGTCGAGCGCGTGCCCTCGACTTGCCACGCGGCGACGGATGACCGCCATGTCGTAGTCGGCGGGCAGGGTGATCTCGTACTGCGTGGCGTGCATCAACTACCTCCAGGGGACTGTCGATTCGACACGTGGCCTACCGGGAAAGGCGCGTGGGCCGGAGCAGGGCGAGCAGCCCCCGGACGCCCGCGTCGAAGGCCGCCGGTGAGCCCGACGCGCGGGCCAGGACGTAACCGCCTTGGACCGTCGCCACGATCGTCGCGGCGATCTCCTCCGCGTCCAGCTCCTGCGCGAACTGCCCCTTCTCCTTGCCTTCTTCGACGATTCCGGCGAGGCGTTCGCGCAGCCAGTCGAGCGTCTCGTCCACCGGCGCCCGCAGCTCGTCGCTCGCGATGACGTCCGGGTCCATCGTGAGCCGCCCGACGGGACAGCCGCGCAGGACGTCGCGCTCACGCCGCAGATACGCCTCGACACGCTCGTACGGGGAGCCCGGCCCGTCGAGTACTCCCTCGGCCGTAGCCCGCAACTGCTCGGCCGTCCGCCGGATCGCGGCCAGGGCGAGATCCGGCTTCCCCTTGAAATGGTGGTACATGCTGCCCTGCCCCGTACCCGAGCGCTCCAGGATGGCCTTGGGGCTGGTGCCCACATAACCGCGCTCCCACAGCAGCTCACGGGTGGACTCGATCAGACGCTCCGGGGTGCTCATGCCTCTACTGTACATACTAGTAGTTACAGGAAGTTACAGGAACTGGAACGCCGCGCACTTCGGAGGAGGTACACCGACTGCCGCTGGCCGTACGGCGACCCGCACCCCTCCCGGCGAAAGCCTCGAAGCGTCTCGGAAGTACACGGCTGTCCGTCCTGGACGAGCGGTTCGGCCCGGCGGGCAAGGGCGGTGCGGTATGACCACCGCGCCACGACCGCCACGACCGTCATGGCCGCCCGCGTCCAGCACGCCGAAGGTGTACGGCTCCGGCGACACGGCGGTGAGGGCCCTGGGCGGGGTGAGCGTCGGCTTCCCGGCCGGCCGCCTCACCCGCGATCATGGGGCCCTCGGGCTACGGCAGTCCACCCTGATGCACCGCGCGGCCGGCCTCGACGGCCTCACCTCCGGGACGGCCCACACCGGCGGCACCGAGCTGGGCGCGCTCGACGACCGGCGGGCGACTACGTCATCACCCGCGCCGCCGGGGCCCGCACCGCACCCAGGACGTCGGCACCGACATGGTGCTCACCCTTCGTCTACGCGCTGTCGGCGCTCGCCGTACTGATCGCACTGTTCGGCATCGCCAACACGCTGACCCTCGCGATCCACGAGCGCACCCGCGAACTGGACGTGTTCCGGGCCGTCGGACAGCCGCGTTCGGCACGGTGGGCGGCCTCGGCCTCGGCGCCTTCCCCGGCTGGGTCCTCGGCAAGGGCTCCGACGGCGGGAGCGACAGTGCCTCCGACTTCGCGCTGCCACCGCTACAACCGCTGCAACTCGTGGTCGTGGCGCTCGTGGGCCTCGCGGCCGGAGCCCTCGCGGGACTGCGCCCGGCCCGGCGGGCGGCACGCCTGGACGTCCTTGCGTGCCGTCGCCGCCGAGTGAGGGACCGGCCGGCCTACGAACCCACGCCGGCGTACGACGGGATGGTCACCGCCCGGTCAGCCTGCGACGGCCGACCGGGCGGGAGCGTGTTCGGACCTGCGCCCACGTGCGGCGGGCCTGCGTCCGGTGTCGTACGGCTGTCCGGCGTCGAGCGTCAGCCCGGTGTCGTACGGCGAGATCTTCGGCACCGCCGCCGAGGACGCCGGCAGCGTGAACCACACGACCTTCCCCGACTCGCCGTGCGGCCGCACACCCCAGCTCTCGCTCACCGCGGCGACCATCGCGAGACCGCGGCCGCAGGTGGCGAAGGGCTCCGCGTCCTGGACGACCGGGAGGCGGGGGTCGTTGTCGTGCACCGAGACCGTCAGCCGGCCGAGGAGCAACTCCATCTCCACGGTGCACATCTTGTCCGGCTCCGCGTGCCGGTGGACGTTGGACAGCAGCTCGGTCACCCCGAGTGCGGCCCGCTCTATCAACGGATCCAGATGCCAGTAGCGCAATTGCGCAGATACGATTCTGCGGACCTGGCCGATCCGCGACGGCAGGGCTTGGAGCTCCACCGTGCAGTGCCTGCTTTGCTGGCTGATCACGGCTGCGACTCCCCGAATTGAGTCCGGAAGAAGATCGGAGTACGGATCCAGCGAGGTGGCTGGGCGAAAAACGCCGCCTGCTGTGGTGCGGCCGCCTATGACTGCCGCCTGGTGTGGGCGGAAGCCGGGGCTGCCGCCTGCTCGTGGGGTGGCTGCCTACGGCCGCCGCCCACTGACGTGGCCGGCGAGCTGGTTCGCAGCGTTATCGCCGGTAAACCCAGAGTGACGTGAGACCAGAGTGACCCAGGGGGTCCGGTCCCGCAACTCGCGGTTCGTCAGCCGTTGCGTCCCGCGGCCCTGCGCACCGCCTCTATGAAACGGCGCGCCGAGGGCGGACCGGGCTTCCCCGGAGCCGGGTCGTGCTCGTTCAGCGTGAGCGTGTAGCGGGTGCCGTTGACGTCGGCCAACGCCCGGTCCTCGTTCGCGAACCAGGGCTTCGATGCGCGCACCGCCTGCACCGGGGCGCTGTCGATCTCGCTGCCGTAACTGGTCAGCAACTGCAGCCGGCCGTCTTCGATCCGGACCTGCCCCGCCCGGGTGAGTTGCCGCAGCCTCTTTCCGATCCGCACGCCCGTGGCCGTGAACTCCGGCTCGGCCATGTACCCCGCCCCCTAGTGCGCTTCGGCTGTCCTCTGTCGTGTGATCCGTCGCGGACCGTGATCCAGTGTGCCCGAGGTCGCTTTCCCCTGGGCGGCCCCGGTGGCGTCGACTCGGCCCGTGCGGTGAAGTCTGCACGTCCCCCGCGTCGAGCACCAGTGCGCACGGTTGGTCGGGGGCGGGGTTCCGGCGCACGCGCGGCATGCGCCCCCCATGCGCCCCGCGCATCCTCGCCACAGGAGTGCCTTTGAGGGGCTCAAAGGGATGTTTATGCAGGTGAGAAGCGTGCGGAAGGTGTTTATCATCGGGATGTCCGACGCCGCGATCCGCCGTCGGCACAATGCGTGAGGAGCACGCCGTGAGCACCCCCCACCCCACCCGTCCGGGCGCGACCCTCGACGTCGATCACAGCGACACCGAGTACCGGACCTGGCTCAAAGAAGCCGTCCGCAAGGTCCAGGCCGACGCCAACCGCTCCGCCGACACCCATCTGCTGCGCTTCCCGCTGCCCGAGAGATGGGGCATCGACCTGTATCTCAAGGACGAGTCGACCCACCCCACCGGCAGCCTCAAGCACCGCCTCGCCCGCTCCCTCTTCCTCTACGGGCTGTGCAACGGCTGGATCCGGCCGGGCCGCCCCGTCATCGAGGCCTCCAGCGGCTCCACAGCGGTCTCCGAGGCGTACTTCGCCAAACTGATCGGCGTCCCCTTCATCGCCGTCATGCCCCGCACGACCAGCGCCGAGAAGATCCGCCTGATCGAGTTCCACGGCGGTCGCTGCCACTTCTTGGACGACTCACGGAAGATGTACGAGGAGTCGGCCCGCCTCGCGGTGGAGACCGGCGGGCACTACATGGACCAGTTCACCTACGCCGAGCGGGCCACGGACTGGCGCGGCAACAACAACATCGCCGAATCCGTCTTCCGCCAGCTCCGGTTGGAGCGCTTCCCCGAGCCCGCCTGGATCGTCGCCACCGCCGGCACCGGCGGCACCTCCGCGACCATCGCCCGCTACGTCCACTACATGCAGTACGACACCCGTATCTGTGTCGCCGACCCCGAGAACTCCTGTTTCTTCGAGGGCTGGACCACGCAAGACCCCCACGTCACCTGCGACTGCGGCTCCCGCATCGAGGGCATCGGCCGCCCCCGCATGGAGCCCAGCTTCGTCCCCGGCGCCGTCGACCGCATGATGAAGGTCCCCGACGCCGCCAGCGTCGCCGCCGTACGCGCCCTGGAGAACGCCATCGGCCGCAAGGCCGGCGGCTCCACCGGCACGGGCCTGTGGAGCGCCCTCAAGATCATCGCCGAGATGGTCGCCGAGGGCCGCCAGGGGAGTGTGGTGACCCTGCTCTGCGACCCGGGCGACCGCTACCTCGACAAGTACTACTCGGACGAGTGGCTGAGGGTTCAGGGCCTGGACATCGCGCCGTACGCGGCAGCGATCGAGAGGCTGCTGGCCACGGGCGTGTGGACGGACTGAGAGCCCCCTTTTCGCTGCCGGGTACGGCCGTGCCCCTTCAGGGGAGCGGGGAACTGCGCGACCAGCCACGACCGACGCGAAGCCTCAAGTCGTCCTCAGTCCATACGGCGCTCAGATATCGCCGCTGTCGTCGGAGTCCTCCCCGGCCACCACCAACCGCCGCAGATGCTCCGCGATCTCGGCCCGAGCCTGCGCAGCCAGCCCCGCATCGGTCACCAACGTGTCCACCTGCTCCAACGCCGCGAACGAACTCAACCCCACCGTCCCCCACTTGGTGTGGTCGGCCACCACCACGACCCGCCGCGCCGACTGCACGAGCCGCCGGTTCGTCTCGGCCTCCGCCAGATTCGGCGTGGACAGCCCCGCCTCGACCGATATCCCGTGCACACCGAGGAACAGCACATCGAAGTGGAGCGCCGCGATCGCCTGATCGGCCACCGGCCCCACGAGCGAGTCGGACGGCGTCCGCACCCCACCGGTGAGCACGACGGTCGCCGCCCCCTGGCGGGGGCCGGACGTGCGCTGCGCGGCATGGAAGACATCGGCGACCCGCACCGAGTTGGTGACCACGGTCAGATCCGGCACGTCCACGAGCCGGTGCGCCAGCGCGTACGTCGTCGTGCCGCCCGACAGGGCGATCGCCGAACCCGGAGCGACCAGCGCCGCGGCGGCCCGCGCGATGTCCTCCTTGGCGCTCAGCTCCAGCCCGGACTTCGCCTCGAAGCCCGGCTCGTGCGTGCTCGCCTCGGCCACCGGCACCGCGCCGCCGTGCACCTTCTCCACCGCGCCCTGGCGGGCGAGCGCGTCCAGATCGCGGCGCACCGTCATGTCCGACACGCCGAGTCTGCGAGTCAGCTCGTTGACCCGGACCCCGCCCCGCCGTCGTACCTCGTCGAGGATCAGGGCTCGGCGCTGCTCCGCGAGGAGGTTCTGGTTCTCACTCACGCCCGCTCCGGTCCTCTCGCCCCATCACGCCCGACACGCCTTCCATACCCCCTCCGACGAGGACATTCCCCCTGTCCCCGGTCCCGAGGACGTCCCATATTCGCACGCCCCACCACCGGTGACGCCACTACCTGCACAGTCACGTGCACGTCACGCTCCGTTCCTCGCGCCCGCCACTATCACACGGATCGAGGAGATTCGGTGACCACAGGTGTACGAGGCCCGCTCAGCGGCGATCATCAGTGCCTGCACATCACATCTGACTTGCGGCGCATCACGGGGGAAGCGGAACAGTGGATCGTGCGAGGGAACATACGACACATACGGAACCCAGGGAACATCCGGAACCCATCGAGGCGGAGGAGCACCCGGAATCCGGCCGGTCCACGACGGACGGTACCGCCCTCGAACTCCTCGTCCACGGCGTCGGCGGAACCACCCCCGAACGCATGCTGGACGATCCGCGCACCGTCCGGATCACCGGCGACGACACGGCCGCCGTCTTCCGGCGCATCGACGACGCCGACGCGGAGAAACGGCCCGCCGACCACCGCGGCGAGCCCGTCCCCGAGGCCTACGTGTGGTGCAACCTCACCTCCGGCAACGGCTCCCGCGCCCTGTGGCTGTTGCTGCTGCCGTTCATGGTCGTCAACCTCGCCCACTGGATGCGCCCCACCACCCGCAACCGCCGACGGACGGTACGTCTCTACGGCCTCCTCGTCCGGCTGGCCGGCCTGACCCTGACCGTGCTGCTCGTCGCGGCGGCCTGTGAGGTCGCCCTCGACCTGACCGCCTGGCAGTGCGCGGGCGCACGCGCGTGCGCGCAGGCGCACACCTGGCTGGGCTTCCTCTCCCCGGCCGGCACCGACGACGGCTGGTGGAGCCAACCCGGTCGCCGTCTCGCCCTGGCGGCCCTGGTGCCCACCGCGCTGACCGGCCTGCTGTGGTACCTCTCCCACCGCACCTGGAGCGAGTACGAGTCCCAGCGCCCCATGGACCGTGACGACGCCCGTCCCGACGACGAGAAGGCGCCACGCATCGCAACCGACGTCGAGGACACGGCACGCGTCGCTCTCGGCCGGCCCGGCTTCTGGTACGGGCGCCGCCTCGTGGCCAGGCTGCGTGCCGCCCACGTGGCGGCCGGCTTCCTGACGGTCGCGGCGGCCGTCGGTACGTCCGCGGCTGGCCACGACCGCCGAGCGGGTGGCCCCGCCGTCCTGGAGCTTCTCGGCTGGCTGCTGAACGCGGCACTCGTCCTGCTCGCCGTCGTCGTGGTGTGGGTGGTGTGCCGCCGGGGCCGCAGCGAGCGGCGCCTCGACAAGGAACTGGACGAGCACCTGGTACGCAGTCTGCCCGCCTGTTCCATCGCCCTGCTCGTCCTGGCCATGGTGTACGCCGGGTGGTCACGCCCCGGCTGGCGGTCGGCGGGGCGGCTGCCGGGCGACATGGCCTTCGGCGGGATCACCCTGGTACAGGGCCTGCTCGTCATCGCGCTCGGCGTGGTCGCCCACACCCTGTACCGCTCCCGCCCCGACCCGCGCACCGCCATGTACGGTCTGGCCGGCCCCGCCGTCGCGATGCTCGCCTGCGCTCTCGGCGGCGTGATGTCCGCCGGCGTCGCCCAACGCGTCGCCGACTGGCTGGGCGGCACCGACGACGCCCTCCCCGGCCCACCTGTCCTCCTCACCTGGCAGGCCTCCGTCATCCCGCCCCTCCTCCTGATCTTCCTCGGCCTCCTCGGCTGGCTGGCCCGCCGCACCTGGGTTCTACGGCGAGCGGAGACGGCGGCGGTGGAGCGGGAGTACGACTTGACGGAGGAACGACCGAACGAGGAACGACCGAACGAGGAGCAGGAGTCCCAGGACGCCGGCCGCACTCGCCGCATCGCCCGCACCCGGGCCATGGCGGCGCTCACCGACCGGGCTCCCCGCATCATCGGCATCACCTCCACCGTGACCCTGCTCCTCGGCGCCGGAGCCCTGACCGGCGCCCTGACGACGCGCGAGACACCGGCGAAGGCGACGCACGACTCGTACGACTTCGTCGCGGGCGCCGCCCAGACCGCGCAGACGTTGGGGTCCTGGCTGATCGGCGTGGGGTTCCTCCTGTTCGTCACCTGGGGGCGCCGGGCCTACAAGGACGCCTCCGCGCGCCGCACGATCGGCGTCCTCTGGGACGTGGGCACGTTCTGGCCGCGTGCCGCACACCCGTTCGCACCGCCCTGTTACGCCGAGCGGGCCGTACCCGACCTGACCTGGCGCATGGCCACCTGGACCCGCACCACGGGCGGCCGGCTCGTGATCTCCGGACACTCCCAGGGCAGCGTCCTCGCGGCGGCCGCCGCCTGGCAGTTGACTCCGTCGGTCCGCAAGCGGGTCGCGCTGCTCACCTACGGCTCACCGCTGGAGCGGTTGTACGGGCGCTGGTTCCCCGCCCACTTCGGCCCCGAGCCGCTGGCCTCCCTGCATCGCGAGGTCGACTGCTGGCGCAATCTGTACCGCCTCACCGACCCCATAGGCGGCCCGGTGCACCTGACCGGCGGATGCGCGCCGCAGGTCGACGCCGAGCCCTTCCAGGACCCGCTCGCCTACGGCCGCACCGGCGCCCACCCGCTGCCCGCCCCGATCCTCGGCCACTCCGACTACCAGGCGGACCCGGCCTTCGCCCATGAGCGACAACAACTGCTGGCGCGCATCGGCCCGGAGCTGCCCGGGCCACGCACGTCCTAGTGCACGGTCGGCCCGGGTCCCGTCCCACAGCGTGCCCGCGACCTCTGTCATTCGTCCGGGCAGGACACGTCCCGCTCCGGACGCTGTCCCGTGAGGAGGAAGGTCGTCACCGCACGGTCGCCGCACGCGTTCCCCGTCCCGAGATACGCGCCGTGCCCGCCGCTCTCCAGCGTGACGAGCCGGGCCCGGTCGCCCAGCGCGGCCCGCAGGTTCAGGGCGCCGGAGTAAGGGGTGGCCGGGTCCCGCCGATGCTGGAGCATGAGGATGTTGGACGGCCCGTCGCCGGTGATCCGGGTCGGCTTCTCCACCGGCTTGTTCTTCCAGAAGGAACACGGCGTGATGTTCACCGGCATCCCGGCCGTGAGCGGATACCGCACCCGGCTGTCGGCCACGGCCCGCTCGTACGCGCCCACCGACGCGGGCCAGCGCACATCGTTGCAGACCACCGCCATGACCACGGCCGCCTCCTCGTCGCTCATCGGTCCGGCCACGTCGGGTGTCAGGACCGGCGTCGCCTTGGGGTCCATGACCTGCCGTATCAGCCGGGCCAGTTCGTCGAACGAGTCGTCGGTGTACAGGGCGTTCTGGAGCGCCTGCCGCAGCCGGTTGCCGGTCAGGGGGACACCGTTGGTGGTAGTCGCCCTCGGCGCACGGTCCAGTTCGGCGGCCAGGGACAGGAACAACGGCCGTACGTCCTCCGGCCGTTCGGCGAGACGCAGGCCCTTCGCTTCCTGTGCCGGGTCCGCGGCCCAGGCCGCGAAGTCCGGGAACCGTTCCTCCGCGCCCCGCGCCATGCTCGCCAGCCAGCCCCGCGCGACCAGCCGGGGGTTCGGGTCGTCATTGCTGTCCAGCACCCAACGGTCGGTCCGCTCCGGGTACTTCTGCGCGTAGACGGCGCCCACATAGGTCCCGTACGACACCCCGTACGCCGACAGCCGCTCCTCGCCCAGGGCCTGCCGGAAGCGGTCGATGTCCCGTACCTCGTTGGCGGTGGTGAGGCTGCGCAGCACCGCCCCGCCGTTCGTCGCGCAGGCCTCGGCGGTACGCCGGGACCGTGCCACGTTCTCGGTGATGTCGCCGTCGGGCGCCGGCCAGGACCGCAGGGTCACCAGGTGCCGGTCGGCGGCGGGTAGCCCACAGCTCGCCCGCGTACTGCCGCCCGCACCGCGCGGGTCGAGGCTGACGATGTCGTACGTGTCGCCGAGTTCCCGCCGCAGGGCTTTTCCCTGCTGGGTCAGCCGTTTGACGCCGGAGCCGCCCGGTCCGCCCGGGATCACCAGCAGCGTGCCGCGCCGCGCCTCGGGGTTCTCGCTGCGCAGCCGGGAGACGGCGAGCGTGAGTTGCGGGCCCTCCGGGTCTCGGTGGTCGACCGGTACGGGCAGCTCCGCGCACTCCTGACCGGCGGGGCCTTCGGGCTGGGCGCAGGGGCGCCAGGTGAGGGTGGGGGAGGAGGGGGTCGCCGTGGCGGCCGCCGGGCCGGTGACGGCGGTCAGCGCGGTGGCGGCGGCCGAGACGGAGAGGGCCAGGACCAGTGCTCGTCGGGTGCGAATCGTCATGGGGATCATGCTGTCCGCCGGATCGCTCCGGGCCCATCCGGCCGACAGTACACCTGTGGTGGGGGTATCCCCCGGGGGTTCACCCCAGGAACGCCCGCTACGACAGCTCCGGCAGGTCCTCCGCGTAGAGCAACGTCAGGTCGTCCGTGCTCGGTTCGGCGACCTGGGCCACCCGGCTCGCGTGACGCTCCACCATCGCCTCGAAGGTCTGCCGCGCCGTACGGCCGTTGCCGAAGGCCGGGCCCTTGGGGATCGCCGTGAAGTACGTCAGCAGCGCCTCGCCCGCGCCCGGCGCCAGCCGGTACTCGTGCTCGTCGGCCTGCTGCTCCACGATGCGCAGCAGCTCGTCGGGGACGTAGTCGTCGAAGGTGATGGTTCGTGAGAAGCGGGACGCCACACCGGGGTTGACGGTGAGGAAGCGCTCCATCTCGGCCGTGTAGCCCGCGACGATCACCACCACGGCGTCGCGGTGGTCCTCCATCAGCTTCACCAGCGTGTCGATGGCCTCTTTGCCGAAGTCCCGGCCCGAGTCCTCCGGCGACAGCGCGTACGCCTCGTCGATGAACAGCACACCGCCACGGGCTCGTTCGAAGGCCTCCTGGGTGCGGATCGCCGTGGAGCCGATGTGCTCGCCGACCAGGTCCACGCGGGACACCTCGACGAGATGCCCCTTCTCCAGGACGCCGAGCGAGGCCAGGATCTCGCCGTAGAGGCGGGCGACCGTCGTCTTGCCGGTGCCGGGGGAGCCCGTGAACACCAGGTGCCGTTTGACGGACGCCGCCTTGAGGCCGGCCTGCTGGCGGCGACGGCCCACCTCGATCATGTCGGTGAGGGCGCGGACCTCGCGCTTGACGCTGTCCAGGCCGACCAGTGCGTCCAGTTCACCGAGCACGGCCTTCGAGGCCCGCGCCGACGTCTCCGGTTCCACGGCGGGCGCGACGGCCGGCGGCTGCTCGGTGGTGCGCTGGCCCGGGATCGAGCCCAGCAGGCCGGGCGACTGGGCCGTGGTCTGGGTCGCGGCCTCCGGCGGGGCCGGGGGCCGTACCCCGGCGCTCTCGTCACTCGTGCAGTCCTCGACCACGGGACCGCCGCCCGCGGTGCCGGGCCCGCCGTCCGCGAACTCGTAACCACCGCGCGCGCAGCGCTCCGTACGGCACTTGCGCAGCGTCGCCCGGCAACCGTCGATGATGTGGAAGCCGTAGCCGCCGCTGCCCGTCACCCGGCAGTTGAGGAAGCTGCCGCGGCCGCCGGCCGAGACATAGAAGCCCGCCTCGGCGGGCGAGGTCACCGTGCAGCGCTCGATGGTCGGGTCGGCGCCCTTGGTGACGATCACACCGGTCTGTGTGCCGTCCACGGTGCAGCCGTTGAGCGTGCCGCCGCTGCCGTGGTCACGGAACCAGGCGCCCGTGGCGGCGTCCCGGATGCGGCAGTCGTCGAGCTGCGCGGTCGCTCCGTCGCTCACGGACACCGCCGTGTTCCGCACCTGCGACAGGTCGCTGTCGACGACGTCCGCGCGCGAGCCCCGGTCCAGCACGAACAGCGCGTCCGGTACGTCATGCACCCGGCAGGACTCCAGCACCGCCGTCGCGCCGTCGCTGACCCAGACGGCCGGGTAGTCGCCGGTGCTGTCGAAGATCTCGCACTGGTTGGCGTCCACACGCGTGCCCGGGTCCCACACCGACAGCCCGTTGCGCCCGAACTGCCGTACCGACGTGCGGGTCAGGGTGAGGACGGAGCGCGAGCGGAGGTCCACCGCGTTCTCCGGGATGTCGTGGATACGGCAGTCCGCGAGGGTGAGCACGGCGTCCGTGTCGAGGGTGACCCCGTCGGCCGTCGTACGGTGCACATCGCAGTCGGTGAGATGGGCCGTGGCCCGGCCGGTGATCTGCACGCCGCTGCCGCGGACCTCGTAGACCTCGCAACCGACCGCCTCCAGGGCGGAGTTCTCCCCGGTCGCCGTCAGTCCCGAGCCCGAGGTGTGGTGCACCCGGCACCGCTCCAGACGCGGATGGCCACCGCCGCGCACCGCGACACCGGCCTGGCCGGCGGCCACGACCTCGCACTCCTCGAACACGCCACCGCCGCCGTCGACCACGGCGATGCCGATCCCGGCCGGATTGTCGACCGTGCAGCGCCGGACCGTGGGTCGGGCGCCGCCGCGCACCTCGATGCCGGCCGCGGAACGCGTGACGATCCGCAGGTCCAGGAGCTCAGGTGTGCCGTCCTCGACGAGCAGCGCGGGCGCCGCCGCGTCCTGGCCCTCCACGTGCAGGTCCTGCACCACGGCCGAGGCGGACACGGTCAGCGGCACCCCGTCCACGGGCGCGATACGGACCGAGCCGGGCGAGCCCTCCGGGCCGCGCAGCGTAACCCCCCGCTGCACGACGAGGTTCTCCCGGTACGTGCCGGGAGCGACGATGAGCACATCGCCGTCGCTTGCGGCCTCCAGGGCCGCGGCGAGCGATGCGTACTCACCTGTACGGCGCCGCCACCGCGATGTACCGGTGTGCGTCACCTGGACCGTGCCCTGTGCCATGGCGTTGCTGTGCCCCCACCTCGTGGAACGCGGGTCGATGCCGAACAGTTCGGCTGGTCCGTCCACCGTAGCGTGCGCGGGCAGGGGGAGTTGACCGGAGTGGGAAGGCGGTCAGCTGCCTGTGCCCGTCCTGCCCCAGTCCGGCCCCGCCCTGTCCCATGCCTGGTCCCAACGGGTGTACCGGCGGCGGACCATGCGCCATACGATCAGTCGTCTGCCGCCCTCGACGAGCCCCGCGGCGAGCACGGTGGCTCCGAATCCGGCCAGCACGGCGTGGGTCGTCGCGGTGGCGGTGTCCAGGGGGCGGCCCACTATTCGGCCCTGGCCGTCCGTCCACAGCGTGAAGTGGTCACCGGGCTGCGGGGCCTTGAGGTTGGCCATGACCGTGCCGTGCCGGTCGGAGCCGTCCGGGCCGGTCCAGTCGGCGACCACGCGGCTCTGCCGGTCGCGGGTCGTGGCGGTTTCCGGATCCGGGTCCAGCGGGGAGCCGTCGACCTTCTTGACGACGGTGGCCGTCACCCGGTGCCGGGTCTCCTGCTGGTCGCGCACGGACTGCTGCAGGGCGCCCTGGGCGGTGGTGCCGACGACGGCGCCGATCAGGGGCGCGGCAACGAGGATCAGTACGAGAGCCGCGAACGCCAGCCAGGCCTCGACCAGATCGGTCGTCCGCCGCAGCGGATTGTGCCGCCAACGCCACAGCCCGCCGAACGCCCGTAGTCCACCGGTAGCCCGCACTGCCCCACACCCCCTTCCGCGTCCGTGATAACCCGGGGCGGAGCCCTCCACGCGCGGTCCCGGTCGAGAGAGAGCGAAATCACCCTCCCACGGCCTTCTCACGCACTTCTCACAAAGACCCAACGGTCGGGCCCAGGGCCTGTGTTCCCTGTACACGAACCGAATCGGAGGAGATTGAATTTTCAAGTGGGGGAGCGGGTGCCATCAGGACCGCCCAGATCTCATCGAGATCGAACTCTCTATTCGAGCACCCGCACGGGATCGCCGATCCGTACCGTGCCCCCGGATTCCGGAACGAGGTTCTGCCCGAAGGCCAACTTGTCGCCGAAACGGCGGTGGCGGGCGAGGGTGCGCAGCGGCTCACGACCGCGCTCGGCGGTGTCCTGGTCGGTGGTGGTCACCACGCACCGGCCGCACATCGTGGCGACCCGGAAGGTGACCTCGCCGATCGCGACGCGCCGCCAGTCGTCCTCGGCCCAGGCGTCCGTGCCGTCGACGACCACGTTCGGCCGGAAGCGGCTCATGGGGAGAGGGCCCTCTTCGGGATGGTCGCCCTGTGCGACGAGCGAGTTGAGCGCGTCGAGGGAGGCGAGCGTGGTGAGCAGCAGCGGGTAGCCGTCGGCGAAGCTGACGGTCTCGCCGGGGCGGGCGTACTCGGGGTCGATCGGGCGGCGGGTCGCCGGGTCGTCGAGGTGCACGAGCCGCACGGAGATGCCGAGGTAGTCGCTGAACCAGGCGTGGGCCGCGGCGTCGGCGGGGGCCCCCTCCACCTTGTCCCGCCAGATCTCCACGGTGATCGTGCCGGTGGGCTCGGGCTCGGGCTCGGGCACGCTGAGCGGCGTACGGCCGGACGCGGACAGCAAAAGAC
>NZ_JBHVDX010000005.1:0-110073 GCF_042802555.1 Streptomyces sp. NPDC057474
TGAGACAGGGCACGCACCGCCCGCCCACCCGGTCCGCCCCGAGCGCAACGCCCGCCCCCGCACAGGGCTGGTTCTGCGGAGCGGGCCCGTTCCGCGGATCGGGCCGGCTCAGCCCACCCGGCAGGGCAGTGTCGTCGCGGGATCACCTCCCGAGCCCTGCACCACATAGCCGAACGTGGCGGTTTCGCCGGGATCCAGCTCCCCGTTCCAGTTGGCGTTGTGCACCATCACGTCCTGTCCGCTGTAGGTCGCGCTGCCGCTCCAGAGGCTGTCGACCCTCTGCCCGGCCGGCAGGGTCCAGTTGACCATCCAGCCGAGCATCGGCACGTCACCGGTGTTGGTGACGACGACCTCGGACTGGTAGCCGCCGGTCCAACTGCCCGTCGTACGACGGGTCGCGGCGCACTCGCCCGGTACCGGGTCGGTGGGGTTGCCGGGCTCCTTGATGCCGGTCACCTCACCGTTGCCGCCGTCGAAGACGATGTCGGAGCAGGAGTAGAAGGTCTCCTGGCTGTCGGAGCGCTGCCAGACCATGTAGATGAGGTGGCGGCCCGACTTGTTCGCGGGCAGCTGGCCCCGCCAGGAGTAGTTGGCCTCGACCGTGCCCGGGCTGCCGTTCAGCGGCGGGTGGTCGACGCTCAGGAACGGCTGCGCCTCCATGTCGTTCCAGGTGAGTGTCTTCGTCGGGTCGAAGCCGTCCTTGGTGATGTAGACGTAGAACCAACCCGGGTGCGCCGCCCACGCGTTGTACGAGAAGTCGACGGACGCGCCGGAGGTCAGATGGGTCAACGGCCAGTCGGCGCTGGGGGTGTTGAACCCGGTGAAGTTGGTGTTGCCGCCGCTGCACAGCTGGCCGTCCGGGACGAAGCCGCGGGTGCGGCCGGCGCCGTCCGAGCGGAGCACCGAGAACCAGTTGTAGAACGGGGTCGTCCCGCTGACCTGCTGTGCGGAACGACAGGCCGGGTTGATCGGTTTGATCTCGCCGGTGTCGGTCAGCCCGTCCTGCCAGCACAGGAAGGTGCGGCTGCCGGGCTTCATCGGAGTACCGTGCGCCTCCGCCTTGCCGCTGCCGGCCGTGACGACCAGGCCGAGCGCCGGGATCGTGGTCACGAGGGCGAGCAGCACGAGCAGGAGTGCTCTGTGGTGCCGGGGCAGCCTTAATCGTGCGATTGTCACGTGCATGACAAACTCTCCTTGCGTGTACGGCTTGGAGGTTGGGGAACGTGCGCGTGCCGATGTGGAGGTGCCTGTGTGCGGATGGGTGGTGCGGGGTGGGAGCGGGTCCGGGAATGACGGGTTCCGGTCCGCCATGTCCGTATGGGAGCGCTCCCACCCCCACCTACTCCGGAAGCTAGCGCGGAGCGCCGCGCTTGTAAACGGCTGACGCGTACCGACGCGCAGTGGTCGCACCCGGGTGGGACGCTGGTGGTCGATTCCCAACAGCGTCCCGGGTGGGTGCGGCCCCTGCGATGACGCCGTGGTCATCCGGTCGAACAGACCAGGACCCGCCCGTCGCTGGTGCCGATCAACGGTCGGCCGGGTGCCGCCACGGTCAGAGCGGTCGGTACGACGGGCACCGTGGCAACCATCAGGTGACAACGCTTGCGCACAGTGCCGAACTCCTGCATGCCCGCCAGCGCCCCGCACGCGCCCGCCACCACCAGCAGGCGGCGCTCCTCGTCGCCCTCGACGGCGAGGGTGGGATCGCCGATCTCGGCGAAGGGACGGTCGCCGAGGATTCGGTCGATGCGGAAACGGGTCGTCATGCCGATGATTTTCTCCAGGGACGTTCGGCCTGCCGGCGGACGGTGGTGAGCAGACGGCGGGTGAGCTTCACGTGCATGCCGGTGCCCAGGGCGAGCAGGCGGTAGAGGCCGCCGGCCGGGCCCGGGAAGGTGGCGCGGGTCTCGGCGCGGAGCCGGATACGGCCCGGCCCTGCCGCGTCGAGACGGAAGGTCCAGGTGTACGAGGAGAAGCGGTGGCGGCCCAGGAGCGTCAGTTCCCGGGCCGGGATCGCGGTCACCGCCCGGAAGCCGGGGAATGTCGTCGAGCCCTCGACGGGCGGGCGTGGTCCGGACGCCGTGTGGTCGGCGCAGCCCACGAGCTTCGCGTAACGGACCGCCCCGGGACGGGAGAAGGCCCAGTCGAGCGCCTCGGCCAGGGCCCACCAGACCTCCTCGGCATCCGCCTCGATGAGGATCGTGTGCTCGTCGACGAACGGCAGTTGGCCACGGCGGCGCATCGGTGCATCCATGAGTGCGAGTCTTCGCCCTCCGGCCTCCCCGCCACCAGGGTGCCGTCGGGCGATGTTCGTGACGCGGCTCGCGCCACTCCGGCTCACCCGCCCGGCAGTTGCCTCCGCATGGGTTCCGCGGTGTCGCCGACCTGCTGGAGCCGGCTCGTGGTGAGGCGGCGTAACTCCCGGATGAGTTCGGCGATTCCGGTGACGTCGCGCCTCGGGGTCGGGGAGGCGGTGGGCAGGGGGACCTCGGTGAGGGCGGCGAGGTCGGCGGCGGGGACGTCGAGCAGCGCGGCGTAGTCCGCCAGGAGGTCGGGGGTCAGTGGCTTGCCGCCACGGCCCACTTGACCGTAGGTGGCGGCGGACCAGTATCGGCCCGTGACCACCAGGAACACGTGGGCGGCGGCCGACCAGCCGAGGTTCCGGTTCCGGATCATGCGCATGAGGAGGGCGCCGGGCCCCGGAGGGAACTGCTGGCCCCGGGGTTTTTCCGGGACAGGCTGGGTGCGCTCCTCCTGGGGCAGGGACGCCGCGAGTCGCCGCAGAGCGTTCCTTTGTTCCGGCGGGAGGAAGACGACGTCCCGGAGGAGATGGGGATCGTTTCTTCCGGCCTTCGCGTCCAGCGGAGCAAGGTCGTCGGGGACGTCGATGCCCGCGATCGCGAAGACGTCCGCCGTGTGGAGGCCGAGGGCGGGCGCGAGCCGCCGTACCGCCGTAGGAGAGGCGGGCTCGGCACCGTACCGTGGAGTACGGCCGTCAGCTCGGGCTCGGGCACGGAGGCGAGCCGGGACAGGGCCGCCGGATCCAGGCCCCTGCGGTCCAGCAGCCGCCGCAACAGCGGACCGAAGTTCTCTTCCCCCACCATCGGGTCGGGTTGGCCCGGCGGTCACACAGAGATCGACGGAACCGACTGGGCGGAGGGGACGGAAGGCGCCGAGACCGTGTCGATGGTCGGGAGTTCCGTCGTGCCGGTCGGCGGGAGTGCGATGGTGAACTCGGTGTGGCCCGGCTCGCTGGTGACGTCGAGACGGCCGCCGTGGGCGGAGACGATCGCGGCGACGATGGCGAGGCCGAGGCCGGAGCCACCCGCGTGGGCGTTGGCGCGGGCGCGGGAGGCGTCGGCGCGGGTGAAGCGTTCGAAGACCGAGGGGAGAAGGGTCGGCGGGATGCCGGGGCCGTCGTCGCGTACGCGGATCACGCAGCCGTCGGCGGTGCTCTCCACGGATGCCGTGACCGTCGTGCCCGCAGGTGTGTGCACACGGGCGTTGGCCAACAGGTTGGCCACCACCTGGTGGAGGCGCGCCTCGTCGCCGGTGACCAGGGCCGGGGCGTCCAGGAGCAGCGCGAGCTGCCAGTTGTGGTCCTCGCCCGCCGCCCGCGCGTCCCACACCGCCTCCGCCACGAGGGCCGCGAGGTCCACCTCGGCAGACTCCAGGGGGCGGCCCTCGTCGAGGCGGGCGAGAAGCAGCAAGTCCTCGACCAAGCCCGTCATCCGGGCCGACTCGGCGGACACGCGCCGCCACGCCAGCGTCGGCTCGATCCGGTCGGTGCCCCGGTTCATCAGCTCCGCGTACCCGGCGATGGACGCCAGCGGCGTACGGAGTTCGTGGCTGGCGTCGGCGAGGAAACGGCGCATGCGTTCCTCGCTGCGCTGCCGCTGGGCGAGGGAGGCCTCGACGTGGTCGATCATGCGGTTGAGGGCGGCGCCGACCTGGCCGGCCTCGCTGCCGGGATCCGTGTCGCGGTCGGGCACCCGGGTCAGGCCGGTGACCTCGCCCCGGTCCAGCGGGGAGCGGGAGACCTCGACGGCGGTCGCGGCGACCCGGCCGAGGGGACGGAGCTGGCGCCGGATGACGACCGCGCAGACGCAGGCCGCCACGGTGAGTCCGACGCCCGCCACCACCGCCTCGACCACCACCAGGCCGCCGATCATGTCCTGGACGTCGCCCATGGGCAGGCCCGTCAGGACGTGCAGCCCGTCCGCACTGAGGGCGGTGATCCGATAGGTGCCGAGGCCGGGCACGGTCCGGGTGTACGTGGAGCCGTCGGCCGCGATGCCGTCGAGGGCGGCCCGCTGTTCGGCGCTGAGGGTCTCGGGGTCGCCGCTCGCACCGACGACCTCGGCGGAGGTGATGTTCCCCTCGCCGTCGAGCCGCGCCGCGAGCGTACCGACGGCTTGGCCCTGCTCCCTGAGGAATCCCAGGTCGGTGTGGTTGCGTGGCCCGACGTTCGCCCCGCCCAGGCTGCGCTCGGCCGCGTTGGTGACCCGCTCGTCGAGGGCGCCGAGCAGCGAGGCGCGCTGCGCGAAGACCGTGGCCAGCGTCATCGCGGCGCACACCGCCACCAGCGTGGCGGAGATGAAGAAGAGCAGGCGCGTGCGCAGTGACCTGCTCCTGAGCTGACCGTTCATCTTCCGTCCTCCCCCGCCCGGATCGCATATCCGAGTCCGCGCACCGTGTGGATCATCGGCGCCCTGCCCTTGTCGATCTTGCGGCGGAGGCTGGAGATGTAGACCTCCACCAGGTTGCCGCCGCCGTCGAAGGAACTGCTCCACACGTGGTCCAGGATCTGGGCCTTGCTCAGCACCTGGCGCGGGTGGCCGAGCAGCAGGCCGAGCAGTTCGAATTCCTTGGCGGCCAGCTGGATCGGCGTACCGTCGCGGTGCACCTCGCGCGTCTCCGTGCTGAACACGAGATCACCGAGCACGAGGGCGCGGTCGTCCGACGACCTGGTTTCCTCGACACCGGACCGGCGGAGCAGGCCGCGCAGCCGCAGGACTACCTCCTCCAGGGAGAACGGCTTGGTCACGTAGTCGTCGGCGCCCGCCGAGAGTCCGTCGATACGGTGTTCCAGGCCGTCCCGGGCGGTGAGCATGAGGACGGGGAGCTTCGGGTTCTCGTAGCGCAGCCGCCGAAGCACCTGGAGGCCGTCGAGGTCGGGCAGCATCCCGTCGAGGACGACGGCGTGCGGGGCGCAGCCGCGCGCGACCCGCAGCGCGCTGTACCCGTCGGCCGCCGGGTAGGCGCGCCAGCCCGCCTCCGTGACGGCCACGGACAGCAGTTCGGTGAGCCCGGGTTCGTCGTCGACGATGAGGACACGGACTCGGCCGTTTCGGGTCGCGGAGATGCCAGCCATGTCCTGATCGTGTCGCGGTTGCCTGGGGGAACCCTGTGTTCCGGCTGAGTTGGAGCCGTGCGGCCCACTCGGCGGGCATGGACGGAGCCCCCTACAGGGACGTACGGAACTCGCCAACTGCCCTGGCCGAAGAGGGCGTTGGCACGGACCGGCCACAGGAACCCCTTGAGCCCCGCTCGGCGCCACGCCCACTCTGATCACTGGCTTCCGCCCACCAGGCCGGAAGCGTTGTCAGTGTTCTGGGGAGGACGTCCACCCATGCGAAGACTCCACGCCCTCTGGGCCGTGGCCGGAACGACCGGACTGCTCGTGGCGGCGGTCACGCCCGCGGCGGCCGGTCCCGACGGATCGGCCACCAAGACCGACCCGACCACGAGGACCGTTGCGGGAGCCGGTGCGGGAGCCCGCGCCGGGACCACACAGACCGTCACCCTCCTCACCGGCGACACGGTGTCGCTCACCGCCGGTCCGGACGGCAAGAACGCCGTCGACGTCCGGCGCGGCAAGGGACGGGAGGCCGCCACCTTCCTGTCCACCGAACGCGACGGCGAGGTCAGCGTGCTGCCGGCGGACGCGCTCCCGCTGGTACAGGCGGGCCGCCTCGATCCCGCGCTCTTCAACATCACCCAGCTGGTGAAGCAGGGGTACACGGACGCCGCCACCGGCACCACCCCGGTGATCGCGACGTACACCAAGGGCAGTGCGACCCCTGACGGCGCACGCCGCACACTCGCACTCCCGGGGATCGACGGCGCCGCGCTGAGTGCGAAGAAGTCCACCGCCTTCTGGGCGGACATCGCCCCCGCGCTCGGCACCGAACCCACCTCGAAGGCCGCGCGGCAACTCGGCGACGGCGTCGAGAAGATCTGGCTGGACGCCCAGGTGAAGGTGTCCCTCGACACGAGCGTCCCGCAGATCGGCGCGCCCGAGGTGTGGCAGTCGGGCTACGACGGCAAGGGCGTCAAGGTCGCTGTCCTGGACACGGGCGTGGACACCGACCACCCGGACCTGGCGGGGAAGCTCACGGAGACGAAGAGCTTCGTGCCGGACCAGACGGTGCGGGACGGCCACGGCCACGGAACCCATGTGGCGTCCACGGTCGCCGGTTCGGGCGCGGCCTCGGACGGCAGGTTCAAGGGCGTGGCGCCCGGTGCGGAGCTGCTCGTCGGCAAGGTACTGGCGAACAACGGCCGCGGTCAGACCTCCTGGATCCTCGACGGCATGGACTGGGCCGCGCGCTCCGGTGCGAAGATCGTCTCGATGTCGCTGGGCGGTGACGCGTCCGGCCCCTCCGACGTGCTGAGTGAGACCGTGGACGAGCTGTCCGCGTCCACCGGCACTCTCTTCGTGATCGCGGCCGGTAATGCCGGCCCGGCCGAGCGGACCCTCGGCACCCCGGGCATCGCGGACTCCGCGCTGACCGTGGGTGCGGTCGACGAGTCCGACAAGCTGGCTTCGTTCTCCAGCCGCGGCCCACGGCTCGGCGACTCGGCGGTCAAGCCGGAGATCACCGCGCCCGGTGTGGGGATCACGGCGGCCCGTTCCCTGGGCACCGACATGCCGGGGAGCACGCCTGTCGGCGACAGGTACACGAAGGTGAGCGGCACGTCGATGGCGACCCCGCATGTCTCGGGCGCCGCGGCACTGGTCGCGCAGGCGCATCCCGACTGGACGGGACAGCAGATCAAGCAGGCCCTGGCCACCACCGCCAAGACCAGCCCCGACGCCTCCGTGTTCGAGCAGGGCGACGGCCGCGTCGACGCCGTACGGGCCGTCGGGCAGGGCGTCTTCGCCACCCCGACGCTCAGCTTCGGCACGTACGAGGACGACGACAACGCCGAGGCCGTGAGCAAGGACATCACGTACACCAACACCACGGACAAAGCTGTGGAGTTGAAGCTGGCGTCGTCGCTCACCGAGGCCGCCCTGGGCGCGGACGTCGTCACCGTCCCGGCGAAGGGCACCGTCACGGTCACGGTCACGGTCGACCCGGCCGAGGAGGCCGAGGGCCGGTACACGGGCCACATCACCGCGAGCGCCGACGGCGTCCGGGTCACCACGGCCGTCGGCTTCGAGAAACTGCCGAGGACGTACGACCTGAAGGTCTCGCTGGTCAACCGCTCCGGCCAGCCGTCGACCTCGGCGTCGATCTTCGTGCTGCAGGAGCTGAACGGCGCGTATCCGGACTCGCACGGGTTCATCGGCCGCGGCTACACCTTCAAGGTGCCGGCCGGTACGTACTCCATGGCGACCTGGATCCCGGAGCGGGACGCGGCGGGACTGGAGGTCGCCACCTCCGTCGTCGGTGATCCGGAGATCAAGGTCGACAAGGACACCGAGGTCGTCTTCGACGCCCGCAAGGCCGTCGAGATCAAGCCGAGGACCAAGGAGAACTCCGAGTTCCAGAGCTTCAGCACCAACTGGCACCGGGAAGGGCCCGGGACCGCCTTCGGGGCGACCTACGCCCAGAACTGGTGGACCGACCGCATCTATGTCGCCCCGACCGAGAAGGTCACCGAGGGCATGTTCGAGTTCACCTCCAAGTTCCGTCTGTACGAGAAGGAACTGACGGCGAGCGTCAGCAGCCCCGAGAAGTACGCGCTGCCCCTCGACTACTCGCAGGTGAGCGACAGCCTTCCGGTGAAGTTCAGCGGTAAGCGCACGGTGCGGGCGGTGGACGCCGGCAGTGGCACCGCGGCCGACTTCCAGGGGCTCGACGTCAAGGGCAAGGTGGCGGTCGTCCGGCTGGCCGCCGGGAAGACGGCGGACGAGGCGCTGGCCAACGCGACCAAGGCCGGGGCCGGTTACGTCATCGCGTACCAGGAGAAGCCCGGGTACTGGATCTCCTGGGTGGACAGCACGACGATCCCGCTGATGGTCGCCACCGGCGAGAACGGCGCGAAGCTCGGCGCGCTGCTGAAGAGCGGGAAGAAGGTCACGCTGAAACTGGACGGCACCGCGGTCAGCCCGTACGTCTACAACGTGATGTTCCCGCAGACCGGCGCCATCTCGGAGAACCAGACGTACTCGCTGAACAGCTCCAACACCGTGAAGCAGAAAGTCCGTTACCACGGGAGCCGGACCGGTGACGTCGGCAATGACGCCGTCTACCGGTACCGTCCCTGGCAGGGTGCCGCCATCGAGACCAGCCAGTACGTCCCCCTCGGCACGACACGCACCGAGTACTACAACGTGGATCCCGACACCCGCATCTGGAACACCGTCTCCCCGAACTGGCAGACCAACAGGGGCCAGTGGAACGACTTGCGGACCTTCGCCAAGGCGGGCAAGGCGCCCACCGAGGAGTGGCTGCGGCAGGTCGTCCGCCCGGCGAGCAGCGAGCGGTACGGTCTCTCCCAGCGCACCGGCGACAAACTCGCCCTCAGGGTCCCGGAGTTGAGCGACGCGACACCGGGTCACTACGCGAGTGTGGACAGCGTCCAGGACACCGCGAAGGGCACGCTGTACGCGGACGGGAAGCTGGTCGGCAACAGTGCGCTCGGCGGCTACGGCACCTTCGACGTCCCGGCGGCGAAGTCCTCGTACCGCTTCGTGCTCGACGCGCGGCGCACGGCCGAGTGGGCCGCGTACTCCACCAGCACCCACACCGAATGGTCCTTCGCGTCGGCGCACACGAACCAGCAGACCGCGCTGCCGCTGCTCTCCGTCGACTACGACCTGGACAAGCTCGACCTGCTCAACCAGGCGGAGTCCAAGCGGAAGTCGAAGCTCGAACTCTCCGTCCGGGACCAGAAGTCGGGCATCACGGCCCGTGAGCTGAATGCCTGGGTGTCGTACGACGACGGCACCTCCTGGAAGGAGGTGAAGGTCCGGGGCGGCAAGGCGGAACTCAAGCACCCGAAGGGCGCCGAGTTCGTGTCCCTGCGCGTACGGGCCGCCGACCGGGAGGGCAACGCGGTCGACCAGACCGTCCTGCGGGCCTTCGGCCTGAAGTAGACGGCGGCCCGGACCGGTACGACACCAGCCTTAACAAAGATCGTCTACCGTGCCGAGCCATGGTGAACACGGCATTTGACACGGCCGGACAGAACACGGCAGGCCGCACCCCTGCCGCGAGCCCTTGGGCCGCGGTGGGGGTGTCCGCCTTAGAGGAGCGGGTGTACCAGACGATCCTCCATCAACCCGACGCCGGTGCGGCCGGCTGGGCCCTGCTGGCCGGCACCTCCCCCGCCCGGGTGCGCGAGGTATGCAACCAGCTGCTCGGACTCGGGCTGCTCCAGCCCCCGGACTCGATGGGCGGGTTACGGGCGGTCGACCCACGGGTGGCGGTGCGCGGGCTGATCCGGCGGCGCGAGACGGAGTCCGAACTGCTCGCCGCCACCGCCGAGGAGATGGGCACCGCGTACGAGGCCGGGCTACTGCGGGAGGAACCCTCCCGGCTGATCGAGGTGGCCTCCGGCGAGGGCGCCATCGCGGCACGTCTGGAGGAGATGTACGCACGCGCCGAGCGGGAGGTGTGCCTTTTCGACACGCCGCCGTATCTCGCCCCGCCCGCACCGCAGGTGGATCTGCAAGCCGACCTGCTGCGCCGCGGGATCGTCTCTCGCGGGGTGTACGCGGCGACGGCCCTGGAGGACCCGAAGGTACTGTCCCGCACCTGGAAGATGGTGGAACTCGGTGAGCAGGCCCGAGTGTTGCCGTCCGTGCCCCTCAAGCTGCTGGTGGTCGACGGGTGCCGGGCGATGCTGCCACTGACCGCCTCGGCGGCGGGCGGCTACTGCGCCGTCGTGGTGTGGCACTCGGCGGTGACCGAAGCCCTGCAGAAGCTCTTCGAGATGGCCTGGCAGCAGGCGACACCACTCGGCCAGCCCACCGTCGACGGTGAACTCCTCGAAGGCGAGCGGGCGTTGGTCCGGCTGCTGGCGGCCGGCATGAAGGACGAGGCGGTGGCCCGCCATCTGGGGGTGAGCCTTCGGACCCTGCGGCGCCGGGTGAGCGAGCTCCAGGAGCGGCTGGGGGCGGCGAGCAGGTTCCAGCTGGGGGTAAGGGCCGCCCAGCGGGGCTGGGTGTAGCGCCCGCACGCCCGAGGCACCTTCCGCAGGCGACACGCTTCGCACGCGGCACGGCGAAGGGCCGCACCCCCGTCTCCGGGAGTGCGGCCCTCAACTGCCGTACGGGACCGCTTACTTGCGGTGCCCGTCTACTTGCGGATCAGGCTGCGCAGCACGTACTGCATGATGCCGCCGTTGCGGTAGTAGTCGGCCTCACCGGGGGTGTCGATGCGGACGACCGCGTCGAACTCGACGCCGCTGTCGGTGGTGACCTTGACCGTGCGCGGGGTGGTGCCGTTGTTCAGCTCCTCGACGCCGGTGAAGGAGAAGGTCTCCTCGCCGGTCAGACCGAGGGACTGGGCCGAGGCGCCCTCGGGGAACTGCAGCGGGAGGACGCCCATGCCGATGAGGTTCGAGCGGTGGATGCGCTCGTACGACTCGGCGATGACGGCCTTGACGCCGAGGAGGGCCGTGCCCTTGGCCGCCCAGTCACGGGACGAACCGGAGCCGTACTCCTTGCCGGCCAGGATGACCAGCGGGATGCCCTGCTCGATGTAGTTGCGCGAGGCGTCGTAGATGAAGGAGACCGGCCCGCCGTCCTGCGTGAAGTCGCGGGTGTAGCCGCCCTCGGTGCCCGGCGCGATCTGGTTGCGCAGGCGGATGTTGGCGAACGTACCGCGGATCATGACCTCGTGGTTGCCTCGGCGCGAGCCGTAGCTGTTGAAGTCACGACGCTCGACACCGTGCTCCGTGAGGTACTTGCCTCCGGGGGTGTCGGCCTTGATCGCGCCGGCCGGGGAGATGTGGTCGGTGGTGACCGAGTCGCCCAGCTTGGCGAGGACGCGGGCGCCGGCGATGTCCGAGACCGGGGTGGTCTCCATCGTCATGCCCTCGAAGTACGGGGGCTTGCGGACGTACGTCGACTGCGGGTCCCACTCGAAGGTGTTGCCCTCGGGGATCGACAGGGCCTGCCACTGGGCGTCGCCCGCGAAGACGTCGGCGTAGGACTTGGAGAACATGTCCTCGCCGATGGCGTTCGCCACGACGTCGTTGACCTCGGCCTCGGAGGGCCAGATGTCCTCCAGGTAGACCGGCTTGCCCTCCTGGTCCGTGCCGAGGGCGTCGCGCGTGATGTCCACCTTCATGGAGCCCGCGAGGGCGTACGCGACGACCAGCGGCGGGGAGGCCAGGTAGTTCATCTTGACGTCGGGGTTGATCCGGCCCTCGAAGTTCCGGTTGCCGGAGAGGACCGAGGTGACCGCGAGGTCGTGGTCGTTGACGGCCTTGGAGACCTCCTCCGGCAGCGGGCCGGAGTTGCCGATGCAGGTGGTGCAGCCGTAGCCGACGAGGTTGAAGCCGACCTTGTCGAGGTAGGGGGTCAGGCCCGCCTTGTCGAAGTAGTCGGTGACGACCTTGGAGCCCGGGGCGAGGGTGGTCTTGACCCACGGCTTGCGGGTCAGACCCTTCTCCACGGCCTTCTTCGCGACGAGCGCGGCGGCGACCATGACGTACGGGTTCGAGGTGTTGGTGCAGGAGGTGATGGCCGCGACCGTCACCGCGCCGTGGTCGATCTCGTACGTCGAGCCGTCGGGGGCGGTCACCAGGACCGGGTTGGACGGGGCGCCGTTCGGGGCGACGGCCGGCGAGTCGGAGGCCGGGAAGGACTCCTTGCCGGACTCGTCCACGGAGTCGACGTAGTTGAGGACGTCCGACTTGAACTGCTCGGCGGCGTTCGCGAGGACGATGCGGTCCTGCGGGCGCTTCGGGCCGGCGATGGAGGGGACGACCGTGGAGAGGTCCAGCTCCAGCTTCTCGGAGAAGTCGGGCTCGGCGGCCGGGTCGAGCCAGAGGCCCTGCTCCTTGGCGTACGCCTCGACGAGCGCGAGCTGCTGCTTGGAGCGGCCCGTGAGCTTCAGGTACTTGATGGTCTCGCCGTCGATCGGGAACATCGCCGCGGTGGAGCCGAACTCCGGCGACATGTTGCCGATGGTGGCGCGGTTGGCGAGCGAGGTGGCGGCCACGCCCTCGCCGTAGAACTCGACGAACTTGCCGACGACACCGTGCTTGCGGAGCATCTCGGTGATGGTCAGCACGAGGTCGGTGGCGGTGGTGCCGGGCGTCAGCTCACCGGTGAGCTTGAAGCCGACGACGCGCGGGATGAGCATGGAGACCGGCTGGCCGAGCATCGCGGCCTCGGCCTCGATGCCGCCGACGCCCCAGCCGAGCACACCGAGGCCGTTGACCATGGTGGTGTGCGAGTCGGTGCCGACGAGGGTGTCGGGGTACGCCTGGCCGTTACGGACCATGACGGTGCGAGCGAGGTGCTCGATGTTCACCTGGTGGACGATGCCGGTGCCGGGCGGGACGACCTTGAAGTCGTCGAACGCGGTCTGGCCCCAGCGCAGGAACTGGTAGCGCTCCTTGTTGCGGCCGTACTCCAGCTCGACGTTCTGCGCGAAGGCCTCGTTCGTGCCGAACTTGTCGGCGATGACGGAGTGGTCGATGACCATCTCGGCCGGGGAGAGCGGGTTGACCTTCGCCGGGTCGCCGCCGAGCGCCTTGACGGCCTCACGCATGGTCGCGAGGTCCACCACACAGGGCACACCCGTGAAGTCCTGCATGATCACGCGCGCCGGCGTGAACTGGATCTCCTGGCTGGGCTGGGCCTGCGAGTCCCAGCCGCCGAGGGCACGGATGTGGTCGGCGGTGATGTTCGCGCCGTCCTCCGTGCGGAGCAGGTTCTCCAGCAGGACCTTGAGGCTGTAGGGCAGGCGAGCCGAGCCCTCCACCTTGTCCAGCCGGAAGATCTCGTACGACTCGTCGCCCACCTGCAGCGTGCTGCGGGCGTCGAAGCTGTTCGCCGACACGACAGTCTCCTTCATTCCATGTGCGCGTACCACCGCATCCTGCCGCCACGCCCCCTTGGCCGATCCGCTAAGGTAAGGCTAAGTTAGGTAGCCCTTACCGCCAGACTGACTGTGACGTGCGGCCGAGGTGCGCCTCGGCAGATATCTCGATGTCGAGATAACAGTAGTACATGGGCGCGGGCTGGTCATGCCCGGCCCGATGTGGCGTGCGCCAATCTCCGAGCGATCGCCGAGCGACCGGGCACGGCATCGGGGCTTTTTTATTTGCGTTGCACGGCGGTTCCCGGGCTTCCTAGCATTGTGGCCCTCATGGGCAGGGGGACGAGCCCCGTCCGCGGCTGGACGAGCCCCGGCCGCGGCTGTGAGTCAGCGGATCGGAGATCCCCAGGCATGACTTCTCACCTCCACGCGCTCTGCTTCGACGCGAACGACCCCGCCGGTCTCGCACGCTTCTGGGCCGGCGTCCTGGACTGGGAGACGGCCGACGACCCCTACGACGGCATCGCGCTCGTGCCGAACGACGACACCGGGTTCCGGCTCCGCTTCCTGCCGAGCCAGGAGAAGAAGACCGTCCCGAACCAGATGCACTTCGACCTGACCAGCAAGTCCCTCGACGATCAGCAGCAGGTCGTGGCGAGGGCGCTCGAACTCGGCGGCCGGCACATCGACATCGGCCAACGCCCGGAGGAGGGCCATGTGGTCCTCGCCGACCCCGAGGGCAACGAGTTCTGCGTCATCGAGCCGGGCAACAACTTCCTCGCCGACTGCGGATTCATCGGAGCCCTCGCGAGTGACGGCTCGCAGGAGGTCGGGTACTTCTGGAGCCGGGCGCTGGGCTGGCCGCTGGTCTGGGACCAGGACGAGGAGACCGCGATCCGCTCGCCGCACGGCGGTCCGAAGATCACGTGGGGCGGTCCGCCGCTGGCGCCGAAGGCCGGGAAGTACCGGCTGCACTTCGACCTCGCGCCACCGGTCGACGGCGATCAGCAGGCGGAGGTCGACCGCCTCGCCTCGCTCGGCGCGACGCGCATCGACATCGGCCAGGGTGAGGTCGACCGGGTGGTCATGGCCGACCCCGACGGCCATGAGTTCTGCGTACTGCCGCCGCGCTGACACGACCGGTCCGGGCGCGATGCAACCGGTCACCCCGGGGCCCTCGGAGCCAATACCCCTCGCGCAACCCTCAGTTGTCGACAAAAGACAGGGATGCGAACCGCGGAGCGGGGTACCCGGCGTACATCGGGAAGGAGGCACACATGCCGCTCACGTTCCGCAAGAGTTTCCGCATCCTGCCGGGTGTGCGACTGAACATCAACAAGCGTTCCTGGTCCATCACCACCGGGGGCCACAACGGCCCGCGGCACACCCACAGCAGCACCGGACGCCGTACGACCTCGATGGATCTGCCCGGCCCCTTCGGATGGCGCCGCACACGCAACGCCAGGCGCCACTGAGCTTCGGCGGCCCGCCCACCGCTGACGACGGTGGCCCGCCGCACGGCTGACAACGGTGGCTCGCCACGCAGCTGACACCTCGTCACCTGAACGGGCCCTCGTCACAACCCCAACGGACCCCCCAAGAGGCGCCATCTCATATCTGAGATAACCTCGACCCCATGGCAGACGACTACCTCGAGCGCATCGGCAAGCTCATCCGTGACGCAAGGCAGCACCGTGGCTGGACGCAGTCGCAGTTGGCGGAGGCGCTCGGTACGAGTCAGAGCGCGGTGAATCGTATCGAGCGCGGTAATCAAAACATCAGCCTTGAGATGATCGCCCGAATCGGTGAAGCCCTGGACAGTGAGATCGTCTCGCTGGGATACGCGGGTCCGATGCATCTGCGGGTGGTCGGCGGACGCCGACTGTCCGGCTCGATCGACGTGAAGACCAGCAAGAACGCGTGTGTCGCGCTGCTGTGCGCCTCCTTGTTGAACAAGGGGCGCACAGTACTGCGCAGGGTGGCCCGCATCGAGGAGGTGTACCGCCTTCTGGAGGTGCTCGGCTCCATCGGCGTACGCACCCGGTGGATCAACGGCGGTGTCGACCTGGAGATCGTGCCGCCGGCGGAACTGGACCTCGCCGCGATCGACGCGGAGGCCGCCCGCCGCACCCGCTCGATCATCATGTTCCTCGGCCCGCTGCTGCACCGCATGGACCACTTCAAGCTGCCGTACGCGGGCGGTTGCGACCTCGGGACGCGGACGATCGAGCCACACATGATCGCGCTGCGCCGGTTCGGCCTCGACGTCACGGCCACCGAGGGGCTGTACCACGCCGAGGTGGACCGGTCCGTCACCCCCGGCAGGCCGATCGTGCTGACCGAGCGCGGCGACACCGTGACCGAGAACGCGCTGCTCGCCGCCGCCCGCCACGCCGGCGTGACCGTCATCCGCAACGCGTCGTCCAACTACATGGTCCAGGACCTCTGCTTCTTCCTGGAGGCGCTCGGCGTACGGGTGGAGGGCATCGGCACCACCACGCTCACCGTGCACGGCGTGCCGCACCTCGACGTGGACGTCGACTACTCGCCCTCCGAGGACCCGGTGGAGGCGATGAGCCTGCTCGCCGCCGCGGTCGTCACCGAGTCCGAACTGACCGTGCGCCGCGTGCCGATCGAGTTCCTGGAGATCGAGCTGGCGGTCCTGGAGGAGATGGGCCTCGACCACGACCGCTCACCGGAGTACTTCGCCGACAACGGCCGTACGCGCCTCGTGGACCTCACCGTCCGCCCCTCCAAACTCCAGGCGCCGATCGACAAGATCCACCCCATGCCGTTCCCCGGCCTGAACATCGACAACGTGCCGTTCTTCGCGGCCATCGCCGCCGCCGCGCAGGGCCAGACCCTCATCCACGACTGGGTCTACGACAACCGCGCGATCTATCTGACCGACCTCAACCGCCTCGGCGGACGCCTCCAGTTGCTGGACCCCCACCGCGTCCTCGTCGAGGGCCCCACCCGCTGGCGCGCCGCCGAGATGATGTGCCCGCCCGCACTGCGCCCCGCCGTCGTCGTCCTCCTGGCGATGATGGCCGCCGACGGCACGTCCGTCCTGCGCAACGTCTATGTCATCAACCGCGGTTACGAGGACCTCGCGGAGCGCCTGAACACGGTGGGGGCGCAGATCGAGATCTTCCGGGACATCTGATCGGCGGAGTGTCGTGCCCCTGGGAGATGAGGGGCACGACACTCCTAGATGTCTGCTGACCTGTGGTTACACACTTGCGCGACCCTCCATTGATCATCGCTGTTTTTCATCACCTTGTGCAACGTGAGTGCAAGATGATCTTAAATTGGTGACGATGCGTCAGAGATATCTGATCACCCGTCAGCCTTCACGGAGAGTGCTCGCCACAGGGGCCTCGCTTGTCCGCACCGACGGTGCCACTGGCGTTCCTGAGATTCGGAGTTCAGCCCTCTCCGCGCACGCGCATCAAGCGCACTACACCGCTACGGCCAGTTCCAGCCCGGACCACCACGCGCACCGGCACTCCTTCGATCATCCGGCTGACCCCCACGTCCGGGTCGGCGACCTGCTGACCGAGGCGCCCGCCGCCTGCATCCGCGACGACCCTGCCCGGGAGCACGTCAAGACGAGCAGTGAAATGCGCGCTGCCGTCGTCGAGCCTGCCGGCGGGATGGGAGGGCGGACGCCTACGTCAAGGCTGGCAACGCCATGAAGGACACCAGCGCGGACATGTCCGTCAAGTACAAGGAGACGGCGCGGGGCGGGCTGGCGGTGAACATTATCGAGTGCTGAGCGGGCAGGCTCTAAGCAGCGCGTTCTTGTCTTTCAGTACTGTCGGGGCCTTTCCTGGTCACTCGGCGGAATGTCCCCGAAAGGGCTCTGGGACAGACTTGAAAGTCCCCAGAATGTCCCCGAACCGGCGACGGCTCCGAGGCTTGGGAGCAGAGCGTTGCGCTTCCTCACCCCTCGCGCTCCTCCGCCTCCCAACGCGGAACGCGCCCCACTCTGGCCGCCTGGTTCCACGGTTTCGACGACGCGGCCGCCTCCCTCGTGATCGCCAGTTCGAGGGCCATGACGCCGATCGATCGGGCGCCGGGTGAAATCTTTTGCGTCCGACGTTTCAAACCGCTGTACCTAAGGGATCGAGAGTGCTGTAAGCCTCTACAGCACTCTCGACTTAAGGGGTACAGCACTATGCATCGCCTACAGCCCGTCGGGAACGGCCTGCACACCGACCATCCCGTACCGGGTCTGCCATTCGTGGACGACGCCCACATCCCCATCGAAGATCCCGCCGCAGTAGAGGCCATCGGCCGTCACGAAGAGGGCGGCACCTGGGGCCGCTGGGACAGGGACAGAACCGCGGAGGGTGCATGGCTGGCTTTCACCACCGATCCGATCCGCCATGACCTGACCTGGGTCGTCCGCCACCATCCCGAGCACGGCCGCACGGTGCTCGTGATCCGTGACAAGGACGCCTCCCCCTGGCACAGCAACTGGTGGGGCCCGCAGCTCCTGTTCCGCCAGGGCGGTTATTGGTGGGACGGAACCAATTGGTACCGGCCCGAGCAGGTCTGGGACGCCGCCAGCGAGCACTATGACCGGCGCTTGGTCAAAGCCGCCACCACTATCACCGCCGACGACCTCCTCGACGACAACGCACATCCCGACGGAGGGCGCCTCCTGAAGGTGGCCAATCTCGATCTCGAAGCCCCTCTCCCCGACCAGTGGAACGACCACCTGGCCTTGTGGGCCTCGCGACGTCCCGGTGACGCTCTACCCCTGTCCCGGTGCGTTGTTCGTGTATCCGCTCCCGAGCTCGCCGCAGATCAGCTCATCGGGGTGCCCGAGATGGCCGAGATCGGCGGCATCGCTGCTTCCACCCTGCGCGCCTACATCTCCCGCGGTGAAAGCGACGTTCCTCCGCCTCAGGCCACCGTCAACGGCCGTAACCTCTGGTCCCGCCCTGTGGCCGGCGACTGGGCTGAACAACGCCACCGTTCACCCGAAAGTGTCGCCGCCACACTCAGCTCCAGTGACGAAACGGGTCTGCCCGTGGGTGCCTCTGAGTTGCGTCAGCGATTGGCCCGTCGGTTTCTCGGCGTCCTGTGGGAGCGGCCCGACTGGCGCAAGCGTTGGGCCCTGCGCCACCGCACCCAGGCTTCCGTTCAAGAGGTCGCCGATGAACTCGCTTGGAGTGTCGCCGCAGACACCGCCAGCATCATCGATCCCTACGATCTGGCCGCCACCCTCCGACACGCCATCCTCGACGAGTTCGCCTACGGCCAGGAAGTGCACAGAGCCACCGGCGGTACGGATTCGCCCTTCTACGGCATCGCAACACCTGTGGCGAAGACGCTGGACTGGCTTATCGGGCATCATCCACAAGCCGCCCACCACATCATTGGCGAGATCATCGGAGATGCCGAGCGTCGGCTGGACATCCCACGTGACGTCAGCGCCGACTCCATCCGCACAGCCCTCGGCTTGGATAGCCGGCTGCCTCGCCAGGTTCGGCTGGACTTCCTTGAGCGAGTGCTCCCCCCGAAGCCTGGTCACTGACACCGACGTTGGCTTCACAGCTGCGCTATCCGTGCCCAGCAAACCGCCAGGACGCTGACGGGGAAGCCGACAGCACGGTCTCCGCGGATGCCCGGCCCGGTGCGGCGGCCGATTTACGACCATTGCCGTGCCTGCTCCATCCCTCGTTGTCAGTAGTCGTCGCTACCGTAGTTCTCACGGCCTTTCACAAAGAAAAGGTGGTATTGGGTGGCCAACATCGTCTGGCACACGAAGTTCCAGATCCTGCTCGACCTGACCATGGACAACCTCGATCATCCGGAACTTCCTGATCTGTGGGAGACGATCTACAAGACAGACCGGTACTACGGGCAACGAGCCGTACCCGTGCACCAGCGGGACCTCCAGTGCGGAGGCGTATGCCGCGAAGCGGGCGTGGAAGCATGGATGCACCTGCGCTTGCGCGCCAACGGGCGCCGCGAAGCGGTGCACGAGAGACGTGAAGACGAAGCCCGCCACACCGTCCCGATGAGTGACGAGCACAAGGCCTACCAGGAACGGATCCTGCGCGCCGCCGAGGAGGGCGGCTTCCACAGCGACAGCGAAGTGCGCACCCGCGTCGGCCGTAGCTGGATACAGACCGACACCCTCGTCGAAGGAGCCGACGGACGCCGAATCGGCTGGGAAGTCCAACTGTCCTCTGTTGGCAGTGATGGACTCCGCGGTGTCCGCGCCCGCGCAGCCAAGGCAGAAAAGAACGGGATCACTCCCGCCTGGCACACGGACCGCTCCGACTACGCCCAGCGGCACGACGCCCACTGGACCCGCAGCAACAACCTCCCCGCCTACGTCATCGCCAAGACCGGCGACCTCCGCGTCATTTCCGGCTTCCGCAAACTGGACTTCTGGCGCTGCGATATCCACGCCGTCCACCCCTGCCCCCATGGGGTACGCCGCTGCGGCAAAGCCCACGCCACTCCGACGCCCAAGGACGTCCTCTTCGACGACCTGGTCCGCCGGACCGCCGCCGGTAGCATCGTGCCGATCCAGTTCCGCACCGCCGCAAAGCTCCACCGCTTCTGGGTCACCGATGCAGATCAGGAGCGCTACAACGACCTGCTCAGCGACACCACCCAACTTCCTCCAGCCAGGAAACACAACGCTGCTCCAACCAGAGCCAGCCACAACCGTCCTACCTGCCGCCCCACCCTCTCTGTATATCCGCCGACACAGTCGACACCGCAAGCCGACCAGGATCCTGCGCCGCTCTCGCTATTGCCGACCCAACCCGCGGCGCCAGCCATTGAAGCGGAGAGCAAACGGGCATACCGCTCAACCGCGTCTTCAGAAGCGGACCGTTTCCAACAGCCCGGATTAGAAGACGGATCAAGACTCCTTGACTCGCTAATCGCGCTCCAGCAGGTCGCCGACAACGAGCACCGAAAACTGCAGCAGCTGCACGGCAACGAGGAACGCGAACGGCAGCGGCTGCTGTGGTTCGCGGCGGCGTGCGAGGTACAGGCCGCGGTCACCCAATTCGCGCGCTCCAAACGCCTCAACCGCTACGAGGTGGAGAAGGAACTGCGCCGCATCGTTCGGGGCACCGAAGAAACGTCGGACACGTAGCTGCCCGAATACTTAAACGAGCCGCAACCCCGCTCGTCCCTCGACTCAGTGCCGACGACTACTGCGGTCATTGATCTACCCCCACCAAATGCTGTCGTTGGCTCGCAGACTCTCTGCCGATCCCAGACCGATTGAAGACACACCGCCCGACGACGAAGTCAACCCGTCGAGGAAACCATCCTCCAGCGCCCGCTGGAAGGTAGCGAGACCTACGCATGACGAGACCGTGAGCGTTCGTGTTACGTGGTGCCTGGTCATGCTGCTGAGTGACGTTTTTCCTGATCAGAGCATGTGCGGCTGGTTGGTCTGTGCTACCTCGTGTTACGTCGCCCAAAGGCGTCCGGCCACCGGCGGGCCCCACTGCTGGACCTCCTCGCCGTCCGCGTTATCTCCGGGAGTCGCGATGCCCCGCTCGACCAGCCGCTTCAGCTTCGACCGGAAGCCTTCCACCTTGCTCTTGTCCGTCGGCAAACCCAGCGCGGCACACAGGTGATGCGCCCGCATCGGATGCACCGTGTCCTGGAGAACCTCGACAATCCCGGTACGAACCCGGCAGCACCTCGCCCAGGCATCCACTGCGGCACCAGCCGCACCCCGACCGGCGAGCCCGCAGGAGACCGGTACTCCTCAACTCCCGTCCCGCCGGCGTCCGCTTGAGCCCCGTCTACGGTGACCGTGTCCTCACCGGACAGGATCTCGGTCATCTCCCGCGTGATCTCCAGCCGGGACGATACCTCCTCCCGCTTAGCACGACGCCTGCCCAGCTCCTCGGTCCCGTGCGGGAGTTCGGCGATCTCCCCCGCGCGACGGCCTCTCGCCGATCGAGTTCCTCCAGCCACGACACCATCGCCGCCTCCAAGACCGCGTCCTGGGACACGACGATCCGTCGTCCGACCACGAACGGCAACGGCGCACGGCATCACCAGCTCACTGCAGAAGAGCCACACCCGATCTCGAATCTGTCAACCAGTCTGGACGCCCGGTTGCTGGTGATGATCACGGACCGGCCTTGCCGCTCGCAGATGAGTTCGTAGAGGTCGTCGGCCTGTGGGCGGTCATCTGGCGAATAGCGAAGTCGTTGAGGATGAGGAGGTCTGGGCGGATGCCGCTCTCAGTCCCCTCGTGACTACGCAATGCGGGGAAGCGCTTGACGTGCAGGCTCTTAGGCAAGCAACCTGAATCGCTGATGAGGCGTGGGGCATACCCCCGCCACCGTCCCAGCACGGCCACCAGCCGCCGACAGGAGCACAGTGACCGCTCTGCACGCCCAGCAGCTCGAACACGCCCTCGATGAGCAGTTCACTGGGATCATCGCCGTTGACGATTTATCTCAGTTTGGGGAGCGAACCCGGCGGAGCTCTTTTCTTTCCCGTTCCCTGGCTGCTCTGGCGATCCGCGAGTTCACTGGATATCCGCTGGAGCGCTGCGCCGAGTTCGTCGTCGACTCGTTCGGCGACCAGGGCATCGACGCCGTGGCGGTCGATCTCACCTCGGAAGAACCCCAGGTCTGGGTGGTGCAGGCGAAGTGGAGTAGCGATGGCACAGCCACCTTCTCCAAGAGCGCTGCCCTCGACCTGAAGAACGGTCTGGAACTACTGATCTCGCGGGATTACCAGTGCTTCAACGCTAAGTTGACGCCACTCATCCCCGATCTGGAACGGGCACTCAGCAATCCGCGGGTACAGATCACCCTGCTGCCGGCCTGGGCAGGGACCCAGCCGATGGGAGCCGAGGCCAAGGAGGTACTCGACCGGTTCTGTGCAGAGTACGAGGACTCGGTGCGCCTGCGCGCCCTTCGGCTGCTGGACTTCATCCGCATCCTGCGCTCCGGAATCGCCGAACCCCAGATCAAGCTGAAGGCCTCGGCCTCCGCCGTCGATGTCAGTCCGATCAAGGAGCCCATCCTGGCATACCACGGCACGATCGGAGGCGCGGAGGTCGCCCGCTGGTACGAGGACAACCACCACCGGCTCTTCCAGCGAAACATCCGCAATCCCCTCGGCGTCACCACGGTCAATCGCACCCTTGTGGAGACCCTTCGTAGAAGGCCCGAGCACTTCTGGTACTTCAACAACGGGATCACGGTGCTGTGCGACAAGGTGATCATGGGCCCTCGGGGGGACCTGGAAATGGAGGGAGCGAGCATTGTCAACGGCGCTCAGACGGTCGCCTCCGTCCACGAGGCGCACCAGCGAACCCCGGACGTCGTCACACGCGCACGGATCGGCATCCGCATCATCTCCTTGACGGACTGCCCCGAGGGCTTCGACCACGACGTCACCCGAACGACCAACACCCAGAACAGGGTGGAGCCCCAAGACTTCATCGCCCTGGAGAAAGTCCAGCAGCAGCTCCGCGACGACTTCCTGCTTCGACTGCGGAAAAAATATGTCCTACGCCGCGGCGAGGAGCCACCACAGTCCAAGGACGCCGGTTGCACCCTCAGGGAGGCCGCGTCCGCGCTCGCCTGCGCTCACGCCTCTCCGGAATTGTCCTTCCAAGCCAACGTGGACATCGACCTTCTTTGGGATCCGAAGCAGCACCACCGACTTTTTCCGATGCACCGTACCGACGCGGTGAGAACCTGGCGCACCATCCTGGTGCTCCGCGAGGTCGAGCGGCAGATCGACGCACAACGCCCGCAGTGGGAGGGGCGCGCCGGCACACTCGCCGATCTCGGGCGACTGCTCATCGCCCACGTGGTCTTCCAGCGCCTGCCCCAAGACTGGCAGGAGATTCCGGAGTCCGAATGGCCAACGGTACCGGCGTGCGTCGCCGTACTCGTGGACGCCGCCGTAGCCACCTTAATCCACTGGATCGACACGGGTTACGGACCCAAGAGCCAGGTGAGCAGCATCTTCCGCAACGCTGAGCGATATTCTGACGTCGCCGGTTCAGCGCTGGCGACCCTGCAGGGCGATAATCAACCTCCGCCCCTCTCAGCGGAGTACCGCGCGTCCGAGCGTGAGCGGCACGCACGGCAAGCCAACGCAGTCACCGTGATCTTCGAGAATAACGCGCTGGAGGAAGGGACACTCTTGGAGTTCCGGCCAGTCCCCGGCCGCGAACAGCAACAGCTCACCCCCTGGCTCACTGCGGATCCGCGCCGGGCGCGTGCGACCTGGACCCGGCAACGCCGCAACTGTCTGGTGTGGGCGGTGGACGGTGTCGCATACTCACCGACCGGCCTGGCCCAGAAAATGCTCGTGGAGGCTGGCCACCCGAGCAAAGCGCTTCAGGGCACACGGCGCTGGTTCGTTCCGCAGCGCGGTTCCCTAGTGAACATCGCCGACCGGTTGCGCCAGGAAGTAGACGAAGAAGAAGAATGATCATGCTGCCTAACCTCGCAGGATATGAGGTCAACTGAGGCTGTCCGAACTGTCATCCGAGCCCACCAAGGCCCAGGCCGCTCAGGGCGGTCCGGGCTCCCGTATTCGTCAGTCAACGAGATAGTGGGCTTCGAGATAGGTGACGGTGGAGTCATACGGCTCCCCTACCAGCTTCAACATGTACCGGCGGAAGACCGCGGCGGTAGCGCGGCGGACGCCTCGGTTGCGGGCGTCGGCTTTGTCCCATGCCCGAGCGAGGGTGTGAGTGACCACTGGTCGATAGCCTCGGCCAGGTTTCGCTCCGTGATGGAGAGGCCGCCAGGGGCGTGGTCGTGGATTATCCGAGACTGGCAACAAGGGCGTCGAACCAGGGGCCTGGACGCTCAGGGCATCACCATGAGATGACGCCTCGCACGTCGTCGGCCAGCAGGGCGCGCAGTTTGGGCTGTTCGAAGGCTTACGGACGCGGAGCTGTACTGCAGCCCGGCTGAGCCCACGAGCTGCACGGACATCACACACGCCCGCAAGTTGGGGCTGGTCAGACTCCTGTCCGACGGCGCTGCGGTGGAGATCCTCGCGGATGCCGGCTACCAGGGCCTGGGCGCCCAGACCGGTGGGCGCGTGGTGACGCCACCGCATCGCAAGTTCAAGAAGAACGCCCCGGACCGGTACGAGGAGATCCACGAGCAACGACGCAAGGCCCATTCCTCGCGCCGCATCCGCGTCGAACACAGCATCGCCCGTCTCAAGAACTGGCGAGCCCTCGCCCGCCACCACGGTCGGCGTGAGCACATGAGCGACACCATCCAAGCAGTCGCCGCACTGCTCTCTCACCAGCAGACGCTCACCCTTGCCGCCAACGAACGAGTCTGAACACGGGGCCAGTTCGCACCCCTCGACGTGTCACCGCCAACCATGCACGAGCCCATTACGGTAGAGGATGAACCGACGCGCCCCTGCCAATCCCCGACACGCCGACTGGCCAGCACGGCTCCAAAAGCAACTCAATCAACGTCCCCATTAGATTCACGCCGAATCTGCGATAGCGAAATTGGACCGCTGGCGACGGCGACATGCCAGAAGTCCCATCCATCAACGTCCGCATTTCCTGTGGCCGCACGGGCAGCGGAGGTTGGGGTGGCATATGATCGTGCACCTAGTTCGAGCCCACCGTCAGGAAGTAGCAGCGCGACCACCTCGCCGAAATCCGCAACGCCGACTAGTTCGACACCTGATTTCAGAAAACCAGTACTGATCAGGTCGGAAACGGTGTGAGCTTCTGGTCGGCCAATGCCGCCAACAGTCGATCCAATTCCTAGCTCCTCAGAAAAATTTTCTACCACAGCATCTAGATCTCGGCAGCCACGCAAAGCCGAGAGTGCGGCACTGCTATGACGGGCCTCGGGCTCTATGAGTTCACGGAGCATCTCTAGAGCACCTTCAAATACAACGGGCGCATCAAGCACTCCCGCTTTAAAAACAACGTCCCTCATTACCCGAGATCGGCGCTCGTTCAATCCCGACCGGTCCAGGCCGTAGATGCGAATTGATTCCTCGGCCCTACACACGCCAACGGCCCTCTCAAGGGAAGAGCGCGGGCGGTTATCATTTCGACGCACAGCCCCCGACCTATCAAAATCCAGCAAGTCGCAGTCTCTCTGCAGAACTGGATCAAGAAGTACCGGAATCTCTCTTTCAATGCTGTCAACACTGACACCTGGTGCGCGGAGTCTAGAGGCTGGGTTGAGCAGGGGAAAGTGGTGAATCTTGGTGACCCGTTTTCCCGTTGGATCATCATCGGTTGACGAGTTGCAAAATTCACATATAAGCCGGAAGTTACTGACTTCGTACGCTAGCCAGTAGTAGCCGAGATGGGTTTCTCCCACGACCCCACTCTTCGGCCTGAAATGATCAACCGCGAGTCGACTATTAGAGACTTCACCTTCGCAATACCAGCATTTGCGGCCAGCCAAGTCGATGAGCTTTGGGCGTAGCTTTGTCCAATATGGGGACTTCTTGAACAGTTTCGTGAGCTCGACCTTGTCCGTTCCGCAATCCGCAACCCGTTGTTTGAGGGTGGATGCGTGGCGAGACCAGGCAGCGGGTACTATCAAACGGCTCATGTCTACATAGCGCACGTCGTCACAGACCTCGGCTGAACTTCTCATCAAAGAGCCTTCTCACCAAAAGAGTAAACTCCTCTTCCGAAGGAGGATCTGCGCTCCCAGCCCTATTCAGAAGCTCTTTGCGTCGTAGATCGAGTTCGGCCAGGAACAGAGACACTACGGAGTCGCGGCGAATCGTATCGAACCCGAGGGACTCAAGCTCATTGTTGATGCCCCGTAGCCGACGGTTGTCCTCTTCGTTCAACACCGGAGTTCGCGCGAGCTCATATTGTTCGTCAATGAGTCGTTGGGTGTGGTCGTCCAATTGGGTATCCAGGCCGTACAGTTCTGTGGTCAGCAAGCCTCCGATGCCACGTCCCCGAGGGTCGACGGTTGGCATCTCGGCCCGAATGACACCGGCTACGGACCCGCGGAGCATGCGGATCTGTTCACGAGGAATGTTTGAAACTAGTGCCGGATCATGGGTAGCCGCTACGAACTGTGAATTCTGTCCGTCCTCCAGCATCGCCTGGACGGTCGAGTACCAGCGCTGGCTCCAGCCTGGGTGAAAGTGCGAAGCTGGCTCATCGAGAAGGAAGAGGGACTCTTCGCCGCGCTGCAGCCTTAGCATTCCCATGATCGTGAGAATCTGCTGCTCGCCTGCGCTCAGTTCCTCTGATGCGATCTGATGTCCCTCAACCATAGTCAAACGCACACTGGCTGTCAGCAATTCCGCAGCCTGGAGTCTTTCGAACATTGCGAACATCGCAACATCTGAAGCAAACAGCCGCCGAAAGCTCTTGAGATCGTCTGGCGTGGCTATAGTGATTCGGAAATCCGTGTATGTGCTGCGGGCAGTCGCATCGGGGATGGCCCCGAATCTCCCCTGCGTGGCAATCGCGTCGAAAAGATCTGGGGCGTCACCTTCCAGACCCCAGTAAGGGCGATCAATATCCCGAGCACGCTTGTACCAGGACGGCCTCCGAATAGTGATATCGGCGGAAGTAAATCCGGAGATTCGCACATCTCTCTCTGCATGCTGCGCGAATTTCTCCGACCAGTTCGAGAGGAGCGACAACAGGATCAACGGAAGATGGGTGACATCGCAGAGGAAGAGCGGTCTTATGCCGCGGCCAAGAGATTCACCCAAACTGGCAGCACTGTCACCTCGCGCAGACGCCATGTCCGCATCTCTATGTCTATCAAATTCCTCACGCCATCCAGATTCTCTGGCGGCTTGATAGCCAAAGAGGTGGTCTGGGAGATGGATTCCCCAGTCCGCTTTATGAACAACTGAACTGGTTGAATCTCCATTGGTTACCGTCATCTTGGGCAGGGATCTGACTGCTCGTTGGTCCACTTCCACGAGCCGTCCGCCTCGCCTGTACTTGACCCGATACCCAAATGGTGCGCGCTGACCACGCCAGAGGCTTCCGAACACCTCAGCAAGAGCCTGAAGTACTCGCGACTTCCCACGACCGTTGCGCCCAACCAGGACGTACGTGTCGTGACCTTCGGACAGGTCAAGCGTGAAGTCTTGCAGGCCTCGGTAACTAGGCAAGTAGATTTCTAGCAGCTGCACATCCCCTCCCCCGTGGATCCCGGTCTCTTACACAATTAACGAGTCACAAGGCTGTGACTACAGCCCATCCTGCGAAATCCCCATAGGCCGCAATGCTTCGGTGAGGTTAATTAGTTCGGACAATGCCGCTTCCAGCTCTCCTGCAATCTCCTCGGCCAAGACATGAGGTTCGATCAGATCATCGGCGTCGTCAATTGACTTGTCCTTGAGATCCGCAAGGAGAAGGAGGTTGACCCTCTCACGGTTCAGGAGGTAATCAACGTCGTATGCCTTGAAAGCATCCGTTTCAGTCCGCTCGCTGCGATCCTTGCCGGGAGCGTAGCAAGCAACAAAGTCGTCTAGGTGCTCCCTGGACAGCCGATTCTGTTTGAGCGTGAAGTGCTGATTGGTCCGGAAGTCATACACCCAGAGTTTCTGTGTGTGCGGCTTTCCATCGGCACGAGGCGGAAGCTTTTCAAAGAACAGAACATTCGCCTTCACCCCGCCAGCGTAGAAAATTCCCGCAGGAAGCCTCAGCAGGGTGTGCACGTCACACTGCTGCAGCAGGCGTCTGCGAATGGTCTCCCCGACGCCGCCCTCAAACAGCACGTTGTCCGGGACTACCACGGCCGCTCGGCCACCAGTCTGCAGCAAGGTGTAAATGTGCTGCATGAAGTTGAGCTGCTTATTGGTCGTGGTTACCCAGAAGTCCCGACGATGGTACGCGAGATCCTTACGCTCAAACTCGTCGTCCTCGCCGATAATCGTGATCGATGACTTCTTGCCAAATGGAGGATTAGCGAGGACGAGTGATGCGTGACGGGTGGGCGGCTTTGCCAAAGCGTCACCCACGTCGATCAACGATTCGCCATTCGGCTGACCAATGCCGTGCAGTAGCAGGTTCATGGCGGCGAGGCGTGCTGTACCATCAACCAACTCATTTCCCCGAAATGCACCCGTGCTGAGCCGTTCCCGCTGCTCAAGCGTGAGGCCCATCTCGTGGTGATGCTGAATGTACTCAAATGCATTCAGCAGGAAGCCTCCAGTGCCGCAAGCTGGATCCATGATCGTGTCGTCTGGGGTCGGCTGAACGCAGTCGACCATGGCGCGGATGAGGTCCCGCGGGGTGAAGTACTGCCCTGCGCCGGACTTGACGTCTTCCGAGCTCTTCGCGAGCAGCTCTTCGTACGCATCACCCTTGATGTCGACGCCCGTTCCGGACCAGTTTTCCTTGCCGATCAACTCTCGGATCAAACGCTTCAGCTTGGCAGGATCCTGAATTCGATTCTGCGCCTTCTGGAAGATTCGGCCCAGTGTGCCTCCGCTACGCCCGAGCGTGCCGAGAATCTCGCTGTACTGTTCTTCGAGCTCTTGCCCCTCGGCATCAAGCAAGATCTGCCAGGCATCAAGGCCGTCAAGGATGTCGACCTGATTGAAGCGGCGATTTTTCTGTTCGTGAGCCATTTTGAGGAATAGGAGATAGGTCAGCTGCTCGACATAGTCGAGCACAGAAACACCGTCATCCCTCAGGACGTTGCAGTAGCTCCAGAGCTTGTTGACCAGGGCCTGGGCGTCGACACTGACGCGAGACGAGGCGGTTTGTGGGGTCACAACAGAGTCTCCTGTACTGCCTGGCTCTCACGCTTAGTTGCTGTGCTGGGCTTACGCGTCTGCAATCGGGGCGCTCTTGCCGGCCGAGTTGAGCGGATACGGTCCAGCAGTACCGTCGCGGGCTCGTCTGCGGGGTCTTGCTCCACCAGCTTTCCGGAGAAAGCCCTACGCAAGACAGCCCTGCGGAGGGCTGCTGCTCGGAGCAGGCCAGCCTCCACTGTCTCAAGTGCAGCGTCGGCCACGCTTAGCCGTGACTCAATGTGGCTGACGAGATCCTGCTGAATGTCTGGCGGTGGAAGCGCGACCGGAAGCAACTTAATCTTACTGAGACTGATCGATGCCAGGTTTACGCTCTGCTTTCCGTTGAGTTCACACCACCGCTTCCCAAACCCATTTGCGTGCCACGCCAAGAGCTTCGGGTGAAGAATGCTCTGGACAACTCTGGCCCGGAAAACATGGTTCTGGTGAATGCAACCGGGGATCTGCTCTTCCCAGATCCACCCCCTGCCGAGCTTATCGCGGTCTCCACCCTCGTTGAGAAGAACATCGCCATGCTTGAGAAGGAGTTGCTCGGCCTTCTTTGGTGCAACCCGAATCATCGACACGTCAGCCAAGTTGAGGCGACCGCGCTGCACGTTTGCGACGCGCAAGTAGGGGACGCTGATGAACTCAGGGTCGTTCTGCTTCTTGCTGTCCTTGGTTACACCGCCGACGACATGCGCGATTTCCCCCAACCGCGACCAACGCCAGCCAACCGGAAGCAGTGGCAACGGGCCGTCATCGATCCCTACCTCATGGATCTTGGCCGCGACCCTGCTCTCCGCGACCGCTCCTCCAGTCGTGGCAATGCCAGTGATCTTGTCCCGCAGCGTTGACAGGCGGGCGGTGACATTCCGTAGGGAGGATTCGACGAAGTCCAGGCGCGAGAGGTGATCTTCGAGCGCTTCCACAATGCGCTGTTGCTCGGCCAGCGGAGGAAGGTCGATGTTCCACTGGGCTAGCCGCGCAGAGCCGATATGGTGGATTCCTACACCGCGCGAATCTTGCGCGAAGGCTCCCCTGAGCGCCTCATACCGCAAGTAATGCAGAAGGAAGCGCGGATTGGCGGCGTGGGTTCTGACTCGAATCAGCGTGTTCTGGAAACAGCAGTCATCGATCTCATCGTTCCAGAGCGCTGGCTTCCCAACCTCGCCGGCACTGCCGGATGCTTCGCTCAGGACGATATCTCCACGCTCGAGCCTGTAGGTATCTACTTCGTCCTCAGTGAAGTGCATGAACTTCACATCGTTGAGAAGCAGCCCTTGCCATCCCACATTGGCCGCGCGCAGGTAGGGTCGCATATTGCTGCCATTGTGGTTCTTGGGCGAGCGCTGGCGGCCAAGCCGCACTTCCGAGAAGTCCTGCAGCGTGCACCGCGCCCATCCGGACGGCAGTTCGCTCATGCGGTGAGTTCCTGATCTAGTTCGTCGAGGACAGCCTCGGCACGGTCGTCGCCGAAGACGCGGAGGAAACCATCGGTTCCACCACGCTCCGTGAAGGGTACGTGGTCCAGGTCGGCCACATCGAACCTGACGCTAGTGGCCATCGTGTCGACGATCCGCTCCAGCCACCACAGTTCGTCCTGACTGAAGACCACCCCCGCCTGCTTCTGGCGAGCCACCCAGTTGGCGAACCGACTCTCCACTGTTGATCGGTAGGGCCGAACCTCGGAATCGAGCCCAAGTTCATAGCGGATCAGAGAAACAAGGTCCGGTGGCCCATGCTTGACGCCTGGCTCACTTGACGCTGCCCCTAGCTGTTCGTACGCCTGCCACAGGCGTGCCACGGTCCACTGGTGAGGCGGCCGTGCAATACGCGAGGCCAAGTCCTTGAGCCGCTGGTAAGCCTCCCGGGGGCGAACTTCACGCCCTCCGCGGCCAGTCAGCGCGATCTGGAGGGAAGTGATCTCGTCGTGGTGCTCGGCAAGGTACTCACGCCAACTCGTCACTGTTCGGCGCGCCATCTCCACCGGCCCGACGGACAAGAGGGCATCCGGGTTCACCTCGTCGTAGACGATTCGCTGGTCGGTGCGGATGTAGATCAGCAGATCACGCAGGTCCTTGTTAGACGCCAAAGGCCGCACAGCCTTCTGGACCATCCAATGCACGCCCTTGGCGCCGTCTGCCTGCCGGACCTGGTCTACGTGATCTACATCGACTGCCTTCGCGATTCTGCCGACGATCGCATCCAGCGACTCGCCAGCTAGGCGTGCGATCTCCTCGTGATCGTCAGCAGTGAGTGTGCGCGACAATCGCGACAATCTCAGCCCTAGCTCTTCCGCTTCGTCCTCGTCGATCGTGCCGCCCGCAGTCTTGCCAAGTAGCTTGCGAAGTGATGTGCGCTTGGCGTCATCCTTCTCGACCACGGGCGTTTCGCGCTTGTGACTCTCGGTGACGCCGATGGCATCAATGACGACGAACCTGGTCTTCTCTCGAATGTCCGGCGTCACTGCTCGCAATTCGGTCGAGTCGATCACTCGCGACCCACGACCGCGCATCTGCTCGAAGTAAGCCCAGCTCTTGACATCTCGCAGGAAGAATACGCACTCGATGGCCCGGACGTCGGTGCCGGTGGCAATCATGTCCACGGTGACGGCAATGCGCAGCTCGGGGGCGTTGCGGAACTCAGAGAGCAGCTGATCCGGCTGGGACGCCTTTCCCGTAATCTTTTTGCAAAAACTGTTGCCCCGGCCGAATATATCACGCACCATTTCGACGATTTCGTCGGCATGGTTATCATCACGGGCGAATATAAGCGTTTTCGGCACCATACGCATGTCGTCGGGCACGTTGGCGCGCTCAGGGAAGAACATGGTCAGATTGTCACGAAATGCCGCAAGAACCGTCCGTAGTTGGCCTTTGCTGATGACCTTGCCGCCAACCTGGTTCGCGCCGTACGAGAAGTCGTCATCCAGCTCTTCATACTGACGTCGTCGGGTCCGCCGGTTCTTGATCGGGACATGGGTTTCGACGGGGATTACAGATCCCTGCTCGGTAATTGCTGTCCTGATGCGGTAGGTCGTGTAGTCGACCGCCACCCCATCTGCCACCGCTTGTTCGTAGGTGTACTCACTGATCAAGTTCTGATGAAAGAAGCCAAATGTTTGGGCAACAGGCGTCGCGGTGAGTCCGACAAGATGTGCATCGAAATATTCGAGGACCGACCGCCATCGGCCATAAATGGACCTATGGCACTCATCGATGACCACTAGGTCAAATGACTCCGGCGAGAGCTTGCCATTGTAGGTGACATCAGCGGCAGGCGCCGTTGCACCTCGTTCTTCTTCCTCAAATGCCGAGGGTTCACTGTAGTCGTCGGGATCGCCGGGCTCTTGTCCAGCGACGAGCCTGGAGAGTCGCTGAATAGTGGAGATCACGACTTTGGACGAGTCCAGAACCGTCGAGCCAGTGAGCTGGTCTACGTTGTAAAGCTCAGTAAACTTCCGTCCATCGTCCGGAGTTGTGTAATTGGTGAACTCCGCGAGGGCCTGAGTCCCAAGGTTGTTGCGATCGACGAGGAAGAGAATCCGTTGCGCTTTGGCGTACTTCAAAAGACGGTAGGTAGCAGTGACCGCCGCAAAAGTCTTGCCAGCTCCTGTTGCCATCTGGATTAGGGATCGCTGGTCTCCGCGACGCAGCGACTCCTCCAGCCCCTGGACAGCTTCAAATTGTGCTGGCCTGAGACGCCCAGCATCCACTTCAGAAGGGTCGAGCTTCGGGAGGCGTTCCCTGATGCGGGCTCGATAGGTGGGCGCTGCCGCATCGGCTTCAGCCTCACGAATCCACCGAGCGATGGTTTCGGGCTGGTGGAAAGAGTAGACGTCCCGGGTACGTGAATCTGGGTCCAGGTCGTTGCGGAACCTAACCAGACCACCATCACTCACATAGCGATAGGGGAGTGGCGTCCGCCAAGCCTGCAAATCTTGTCGGGCTGTCAGCCCCTCCGCATAGCGGTCAGCTTGCCTCTCGGCGGTCGTGAGATCAGCGCCCTCGTGCTTGGCCTCAATCACACCGACAAGTTTGGTGTCGACATAGAGCAAGTAGTCTGCACGACCAGCCGCCGTGGTCACCTCACGGACGGCAACGCCTCGTTCCAAGTAGAGGTCTTGGCTCCCCTTCCCGTCCTGAACGGACCAACCTGCTTCGCGCAGCATCTCGTCGATTCGATCGCGAATTCGCGCTTCGCTCAGCGGCTCCTGGGCTGCGCGGCGAGCGTTGGAGACCAGTAGGTCCCTCTGCCTGGCAGTCGGTTTTCGCGGTGGCAGAGCTTCGTCGAATCCACGCTGAAGGTGCGATACCTCCGTAGCCAGCGAGGTAATTAGCGTCGACACCTCAGGAAGGGCGGTCCTGGCGCGCGCCAACTCGACAGAAGCGCTCTCACGAGCCTTCTCCAGGGCCTCCTCATGGCTGCGATCCCGGTCCGAATAGCTCACCCGGGAAAGCTCCAGGCGGACTCGGGCAGCCTCCAGTTCGCTCCGGAGCGCCTCCACCTCGGCACGGGCGGCGGGGTCTACCGGGTCCGCGCTTCGGACCCAGTCGGGTGCCTCTGGCGGGAGGAAGGGGATCTGCTCCCGGTCCCCGGTCAGGAGACGGTGGAACCAGACTCCAAGCTGGAAGCACTGCCTGACTGCGCGCAGCGCTTCTCGTTCTAGTGCGAAGTCCGTGTCAACGGCTTCGGGCACAGGACGCCGAAGGGCATCGAACGTCTGCCGTACCGGCTCGTCCAGAAAGCCGGCCCGAGCCAGGGCGTGCACCCTGCTTGCCTGATCGTCCTTAACAACAGTAATGCCAGAGCGTCGCGTCAGAGCAGTCGCGAGTGTGTCCCCGAACTGACGGCCCTTGAGCAGCGTGACACTCGGGTCGGTGAAGAGATTCACCTCCGCGCTCGCTCCGTACAGCACCAAGAGGGGCTCGTGAGGCAGCAAGAAGCCGAAGTTTGCGGATCGAGCTGCCAGCTCCCGGACCCGCGTGTCGATCGGGCCACGCCCCTGGCTCACGAAGCCCTCCACATCCGCTCAACCGTCCAGCGTGTTGCCATCATCTTCGCGGTCACCAGGGTACCGAACGCCAGACAGCACGTCGGTAGGCAGCCGCTTTGTTCCTCCCAGAGGCCAGCCAGCAGTGCTCGGGATCACCCACTCAATGTCCGCTCGGCGGTCAAGCTCGGCCCACCGAGTCGGGAAGCGAGGTGATCGACTTCGAGGATACCTACATCGGTAAGCCGGTCGGGGGGAAGCCGAAATCAACGACGAAGCTATCAGGGTGTGTTATGGCCTGGCGGAAACCTCGAAGGCCTCGACATCCGCATCTCCATGCGCCAGTAGATCGGCCACTTCCTCAACGGAAGTACCCGTACATCGAATGAGTCCGATCACGACCGGGCGGCCAGGTCGTGCCGCAAGTGGGTCAGAGGCCCCGCTCTTGCAAGGAGCGGCGCCTCTACGGTCCGCTGTTCCCCGGCCACTACAGCTCGGGGGCCTCGCCGTCAGAACCTGGCTCGGCGGCGGGCTTCTCCTCAGGAGGAGCGGTGCGCCGGTATTGCGGGTGGTCGAGGTCCATCTGCCTGGCGGCGTGCAAGGGCACGGGGAAGCGGGCCCGGTCTGACCAGAAGAGGGTCTGGTGGCAGAGTTTTGCGGTGGCCACGGCAAGGGCTTCCGCCGAGACACCTTCGGCGCAGGCCAGCGGGTAGATCTCAGTCGCGGTCATGGAGTACCAGTTCTGGGGCATCTCGCCCTTGCGGCGTTCCTCCTTCTTCTCCGAGTGGACGGACCTCTTGGCGTCCCATCGGGTGTACTTCGAGCCCAGTCGGCCAGCGCCGTCGCCGTCGTACGCGCGCGGCACGTTGCACAGGATCCAGACGGGTGCGCCGAAGTCCACCTCGACTTGGTACAGCATCCGGGTTGTTTCGCCGTCTGTCGTGGTGCCAGCCTTTCCCTTCAGCACACGCGTGGTGCTGACAGGCGGCGGGACCTCCTCGTCCGCGATGTTGATGCGGATCACGGCACGCGGCCTCTCGTCGCTACTCAGGGAGCTGCCTGGGAGCCAGTAGCGGCTGAAGCGCGGAGTCCGGGAGGCTCCCTGATTCATGTTCTGCAGCCCCTCCCACATGCGGCGGCAGGCCAGCCCGTCCACGGTGACGGTGTAGGGGACACCGTCCAGCTCCTCGGCGAGGTCTCCGAGGGCCAATTCGACCGCCTCGGCTGCGTCGTCCCAGCGCTGCCGGTGAGTCTTCTTGTCCCCGTTCTCCTGGGGGTAGGCCGTGGCGTGGAAGGCAGGCTGGGCGCTGCGGTAGGGCTGCCACTGGGGTCGGGTGGAGCTCCAACCGAGCATGCTCCATGCTCCGCCGACATGGGCTGGCGGGATGAGTGCTGATGCGGTGATCACGACCTTGGGGGGCCCGTTCTCCCCCTTTCGCCGGTTCTGCTGCCGTACATGGACACCGACTTGGGCGACTCGGTGAACGGGGTAGTCGGAGGTTCCGGGTTCCAGCGCGTTGGCGATGCGGTCGTCGATGATTCCGAGCGAGCGGTAAAGGTCGAGGAGGGCCATTTCGGCCGGGTGGTCCTTCGCTTTCGGCATGACGATGCCCTTGTCGTTCTTGCCCAGGATGTACTGGGTGGGAACGCCGAGACTGGCAAGGAGCGATCGTGTCAGGAGCTTGCCGTCGCGGCTGTCGGCGTCCGTGCCGTTCTGCTCGTCAACGGACTCGGGCTTCTCCGTCTCGCACCAGGCGCCGACGAGGATTCCGTCTCGGGAGACCAGCGAAGCGCCGGTCTGTGCCAGGGCTTCTCGCCTGCCGTCCGGTCCACCGGGCTTGAGGAAGTCGGTGGCCAGGTGGAGCACCGCGGTGATCTGGTCGCCGTGAAGGCTGAACTCCTGGCCGTCGTGCGGGTCGAGCCCCGTGGGGTCGATGCCGTAGGTCTTGCAGAGGGTGTCGAGCATCCGTAGCCGGGTCTCGTCGCGGTACCAAAGGCAAGCGATGCGCAGCTTCTTGAAGCCGGCGGCCTCGACTGCGGAGAAAACGGACTCCGGCGTGGGCACGGCGCTGCCTCGCGCCCGGAGCGGCTCCTTGCTCTCGCTCTTCTCTCGCTCCTCCTTGCGGCGTTCGAGCTCCTTCTTGGTGACGCGCTCGGGGTCGGTCGGCCGGTGGGGAAGCGTCATGGGCGCCTCCCGCATCGTCAGAGGTACGGCCACGTCGCCGAACGCCTCGGCGACGTGGCCGTAGAGAAGGCGTAGGTGCTGCATCCCGGTGCCGGTGCCGATGGGGAAGGAATAGCTCTTGGGGAGGACCGGCCACACCTGGCCGGGGTGTTCGCGGGGGAAGGCCGCTGGCTTCTTCTCCTCGCGGGCCGTCTTGAGGAGCTCCTGTTCTCTGCGGGATCTCTGGTCGATCGTCCTCAGGATCGAGTAGTCCATCTCCAGACGCCCTAGCGCCTCCAGCGCGAGCCGGTTCACGGTTCGGGCGGCGCCGCGGCCGTTGAGCGACACTTCAAGGAGCGGGTGCCCAGAGCCGGGCTGCACAGCCAGGGCCGTTTTCGAGAAGATCAGCGAGGAGGAGATGCGGGTCACCCTCGACGACACCAGGAGCACGGGACTGGCGATGTTCGGAAGGGTCTTGAGCCGCAGCGCGGTGCGGGAGAGGGCGTACCGGCCGCCCTGCTCGTTCTGCCAGGGCTCTTCCAGGGCGACCAGACCGCCGGTGGTGTCGGGGCGCAGTGCGATCTTCCTGCTGTCGGAGATCGCCCAGAGCTTGGCGGCCATGCGGCGGGAGAGGTCCCAGGCAACGGTCCGGTAGACCCATCCGGGGGCATTGGGCTGCGTGCCGTCGACCGGCTTGAGGTGGTCGGCGAGCGCGTATTGATGTTCTGTTGATGCGGCGATTCGTTTGGCGAGCTCAGGAGCCATGGTGAGATCGATGGTGTCGATCTTCTCGCCGAGCGCCAGCGCATGGGTGAGGGTGAACACCTGACAGAGCAGATCGCTGTCGAGCGGTTCGCGCGAGGCGAGGAACGGGCCACGGAAATCGGGGTCGAAGTAGACGTAGCCGCCGCTCAGGGTGCTGAGCACGGTGGTAGCGATGGAGTACGGGGCCTGCGCCGCGTCATCGCCGTAGCGACGGGCGCATTGCCTGCTGAAGTCGCTCCACAGCTTCTCGGTCTCGCTGTCGAAGTGCCGAACGTACACCGCGGCGTCGCCGACGAGCTTGGGTGTGCAGCGGTAGGCGAGGGTGTTCAGGTACATCCCGGGCTCGCGGTCCTGCTGGGTCACGCGTCCTCTTCTCTTCGTTCTTTTCAGGCGCCCGGGAAGCCGGACTCGTGGGGTTCGATGCCGGCGTAGGAGAGGAACGCGTTGAGCGCCTCTCCGTACAACTCGTTCATCCGTTGGCGCACCTCGGGCCTCCACTGGCGGTAGATGCGGTGCAGGACTGTTTCCAGGTCGGCGTTCCAGGTGTCCTCGTGGAAGGCGTAGTCGACCATGTGAAGGACCGCTTCGGTGCCTCCACGGCGAGCCCGGCCGGCCAGCTGGATGAGATCGACGATCATGCCCGCAACGACCTCCTCCTGGAGGGACTTGTGCATGGTCGTGAACTGCGGGGCCGTCCGCAGGAGAAGGGACAGGCGTTCCCAGGCAGCGTCACGACCGACGGCAAGTGCCTTTGACGGGTTCGAGCTACCGCCGGCCAGCAGGGCCCGCAGACCGGCGGCGTTGATGCTGGCGTACATCTCGGCAGGCTCGCTGAGGAGCGCCAGGGGACGTACACAGAGGTAGACGGAGCGGACGGCGGAGCGGATGCCGACGACGATGTTGAGCCCCCTGGCAATCAGCGACAGGGGCACGACCAGGATCTTGCCGTGCTTGGGGAAGTCCTCGAACTCCTCGGCAGTGAGGCGTACAGCGACGTTCTCCTTGGGCAGGTCGGGGTCGGCACGGTGGCGGTCCTCCGCCCGCACCGCGACGCACAATCCGCCGCCGTAGTGACCGGCTTGCGCGATGCCACGCGCGAGCCAGGCGCACTGCTGGTAAGAGTTAGCCACCACGAGCACGTGGGCGCGGTCGGGGTCCTGGGACGCTGTTCGTTCGAGTTCGCGGTGGATCTTCTGGTCGTAAAGGTTGCTGCCCAGTTCGATCAGGGCGTCCTTTTTTCGGCTGGGGTGGGTGCCTGACACCTTGATGGGCTCCCCGAACAGGGGGTGGCCCTCTCCGTACTCGATACGGTGCTTCCTGGCCCGGATGGACTTGGCCTGCGCGTCGGTCATCCACCATCGGACGGGGGCGTGGACGTGTTCGCGCACGGCTTGGGGGAAGTATGCGGTGGCCGAGAAGCCCATCACCGGCCGCTCCACAGCGGCCAGGAGGAGCGAGACGACACCGCCGAGCTCGGCGGTGTACGTGTGCGGGTCACCGGTGATGGTCTGGGCGACAAGGCTGGCGTTCTTCTCCTTGTCGTCGAGCCCAGTGATGCGGTAGCCGGTAATGGAACGGCCGAGCATGCCCAGCGGAATCACCGAGGAGACTGCCGTGGCCCGCAGGAGTTCCACGATCTTCTGCGCCGACCGCAGGCCGGAGGAGCGGTAATCCTGGGCCTTGTCCTGCAGTTCGGACAGAGCTTCGTCCAGCTCGGTCATGGCGGTCCGTGTCACCAGGAGGTTGATGGCCTTGGCGCGCCGTTGAACGTCCTTGATGGAATCCTCGAGAAGCGTGTGCAGCTCCAGCTTCACCATGTCGAGCAGGTGCTCGCCGCGTGGCGCCACGAGGGCACCGAGGGAACGCCGCACGTCGTCCCAGTCGGGTTCGAGCAGACTCGGTTGGGAGGTGAGCGGATCGAGGCCCCGATATCGGGCCGGCATGAGGGCGTTGAGCCGCTGGAAGAAGTCCGGCGGAATGTCCGCCTCTTCCGCAATCTCCGTCTCGGGCCAGAGCAGGCGGATGAGTGCGCGGTCTCGCCCACGGGCCAGGTGCCAGCGGGTGCTGGTCTGGTCCGGAATGCGGGCCTGGGCTCGCTCGTCCTCCGTGGCGTGCAGGCTGAGGGCGTTCTTGCAGATGCTCAGGAGGAGGAACTCCGCCATCAGCCGCACGTGGCTGACTGCGGGGAGCAGGTTGTGCTCGTCGTCGATGTGCAGCCGCTTCGCGTCGGTGTCCATCTCCTGCGGCGCTGCGGACCAGTGCCGCCGAGAGTGCAGGACCACCTCGCCGGCGCAGTTGTCGATGGCCCGGGACTGGAACTGGTCCACTTCGTCGACGAGCACGGCGTGGCAGGTCCGCAGCGCGAACTCGGCCGCCGTCATGCTTCGGACTGCCCGGCCGTCCAGGTTCACGCCGATGCGCAGGTTTCCCTGCATGAACGCGTAGTGGTTCATGATGACGACGTTCGCGGCGCAGGCGTCGTAGACGGGGGCGAACTTCCCGCACGTCGGGATCCAGGGGCAGGCTGCGGAGCCCACCCCCTGACGGCGCAGGTTCAGGCACGGTTCGCGCCCGGGCGGGTAGTCGCCGGTGGCCTCCAGGAAGGTCTTCTGTGCGCACCCGTAGGCCAATTGGTCAAGATCACGCTCGCCTCGCTCACCCCACTCGCCGGGTAGATTGGGGTCTTCGTTGATGAGGGAGGCGTGCTTGAGGGCGCGATCGTGCATCCCAGACGAGGACATCAGGTGGGCGCAGCCTGCCGCGTGTTCGATGACCCCAGTTTTTTGCAGGTGGTCGAGGTCTCCGCGCACATTCCAGGTCGCTGCCAGGCACGCCTTGATGTCGGGTAGCACGATGGCGACGCGTCGCTGGTTTGCTGCGAACCATGCGGCCATGACCCGGACCAGGACGCTCTTGCCGGTGCCTGTCGGGGCGTTGAAGATCTCTGTCCGGCCAGCGGTCAGCGTCAGCGCCTCGCGGGGGGACAGGCTGTCGGTGGTCTGCAGCACCTCGAAGAGCTGCTGCAGGACCTGGTGCAGGTAGCGCTTCTCCGGCGTGTAGCGCAGGTCGATATGCCGGGCCAGGTCAAGGAGTTCGGGCGTGGGGATCCGAACGTCGGGCAGGTAGGGCACAGAGGAGATGTGCGGGAGCCGATCGTGGCCGAGCGGGGCGGTGAACTGGGGGTAGGTGGGGATGGTGAGCCGTCCCTGGATCTGTCCCTCCCCGTTCACGAACATCTCCTGCGTGGCCCATGTCCCCGGCCCTGCGAAGTCCGGAGGCTTGGGACGGCTGCTGGGCCGGCGGAAGCGGGCCGTGAGACGGTCGACGTATCCCGGCAGGTCGCCGCCTACCCGTGGGAAGGCGGCGCTGGCCGTAAACGGATTGTCACCGACGAGCTCAAAGGGAAGCATCGTCCCCGGGCCGTCGGGGTCGTCTCCGTGTAGGGGCGCGAGCATGGACCGGGCCGTGGTCGAGAAGGCCCGGAGACCCGAGATCTCGGCGGGGGCGATGGCGTACACCGCCGTGATCCGCTGCTTCTCCTCATGGGTGAGGCTGTCCCAACGTTCCCACGCCTGGTACTTGCCGGAGACCAGGAACGCCGCCTGCTCGAAGGGGGCAGCGCCGCGTTCGTCCCCGTCCACCGCTTCGGGAAAGTAGTGGGCGGCCAGTGCCAGTGCCGCCAGTACCGCAGTCTCCCTGGCAGACGTCTCGCTCATGTCCAGCTCACCCCTGCCTCCTTGCACACCAGTTCACCGAACTCGGAGGCGGTGACCGCCCTCATCCCGTATCTCTCGCACACCCCAGAGAGCAGCGGGACCTGGCGGGCCCGGTAGTCCGGCACGACCAGCCACTCGGCTCCGCCCTTGTCGCCCTCCTGCGCGTGGATGAGCTTCGCGAGCGTCGTCACCGACGTGTAGTCCTTGACGTCGACCTTGAACGACACCTTTTTGCGTCGCTTCAGCGCGACCTCCACCAGGAGGTCGTAGGCGTCCAGCCCCGGCCACAGGTCCACCTTCAGCCCGCGCTCCTTCAACCGGTCGAACAGGGCCAGCTCCGGAAGTCCCGGCACGGTGGTGTACCTCCAGATTCCGCGGGCGAGCGCCTTGTGGCCCTCCGCAGGCAGCGCCTCGGGCAAGGTCTCGGTGTCCGTATACAGCACCGCCTCCCTCCCGCTCGGGCGCGCCGGAGACGGCTCTGGCAGCAACTCCGGCGCTTTCTCGTCCGACGTCGGACGGAACAGCTACACGGCACCCATGTCTGCGTGGGGGGCGTGCCAGCAGCGAGCCGACCCCACGATGTTGCCAGCGTTCTTGCGGAGCGTGAGGCGCATCGGCCAACGGCAGATCGGGCAGGGAAACCACCAGCCGTTGTGGACGGACCCGTAGGGGATCTCCTCGTAGAAGTCGACGACCCCCATCGGCAATTTCAGCTTGCGCAGTTGATCGACTGCACCCGCCGGATGCCGGATGAGGTCGGACCGGCCTGCCTCGTATGCGTTCTGCGTACCCTGCTTTCGTAGAAGCGCGTACGCCGTCTCCTGCTCGATCTCCGACTGGAGCTCCCGATCGCTGATCGCACCCGCGTCCTTGTCGAGCTTCCGTAAGGTATGCAGCAGAATCCGCTGCTCTAGATCGAGGTCGAAGGCATCCTCGGTCACCTGCCCGTCCGGGTCGACGAGCAGCAACCCGCCCAGATCCAAGGCATTTACGCCGTCCGGCAGCAGCCCAGCCAGCTCGCCTCTGAGTGCCTTCCGGAACTCGGCGAATGGCAGCGGGCTGCTGGGGCCGCGAGCCGCCAGCATCGTGCCGTGGCACTCCATCAGGGTCGCCAGACGCTGCTCCGGCTTCAAGCCGGGCAACGTCATGGCCTTCGCCGCCCGCAGGGCGGCCCGGGTGACCAGGTAGCGGACCCTGACTTCGTCAAGTGTCTGAGCATCGTCGTGCGTGGGGCTCGTCACAAATCCGCAGCGTAGACCGCGCCACTGACAATCACCCCGAGATGGAAGGAATGCCAGCTTCTAGAGTGAGTCGACCGGAAAAGAGCCGAGCCCTGTGGTATCGACCTGCGGATAGAGCTCCCGATAGTGATCGAGATACTCCGCGACATGCTGCTTACCGAGCCTGGTCAATCGCCATCGGTACTCGGCAACGTGCGTGCCCCCTGCCGCCATCACCGGCACGGATTCAACGAAGCCCCGGCTCGGCTGACCGCCCGCTTTCCCCTTGTAGCCCACGCCGATGAAGAAGAGGGACCGGCCCGCCAACCGGTCGTCCTCCAACCCGGCCGGCTCCGCCGCCGCAACCCGTGCCAAAACGCCCCACAGCCACTCCGACAGCAGATGCACCGCGTGGTCGGATTCTCGAGGCTCGCCCAGCCCGGCGCGGGCAGCTGCTCGGCCCCGGCGAGTAATCTCCACCAGTACCCGTTCCACATAACCAACGCCGGGATGCTCGACGGCGTCCTCCGTGATGATCAGCAGCCCCCGCCGCTCAAGTGCATGCACGGTCTGACCAGCGCCAGGATCGTGCACTCCACCACGCCGAAGGCGCTCCTGCAGGCGGGTATAACCCACCAGTGACGGTGCGGCCTTGAGGGTCAACGGCAACTTGCGCCACACGGCCGCTCGGGGCACTGGCAGACGCTGCACCCGTCGCATCCACATCTCGGTCTCCGTCATACGGTCATCCCGCATGATTTCTCCCAGGTAGATGCGCTGCCGCTCGTTCAACAACTCCCAGGTCTTCAGCGCAGCCTGCGAGGGGGCCTGCTGCCGCTTGCCCGGGACCTGCGGCGCCGGCTCACCTGTACGTGTGCGCATCCAGGCGTCCAGGACCATACGCACGGGCACGCCGTAGACTCTCGCGAGAGGAGCGAGCAACCTGCCGGTCGTCTGTGCATCCTTCCACCCCCGGCCACGCACCTGGCGCCCGCTCTCCAGAGCCGCCACCTTGGCTGCGGACACGCACAGCTCACGTCCGGCGGATGATGCCCGCAGCAGTTCGGCGACTCGGTCGACGGGCAGTCCAGCGGCATAACGAAGATCGATCAACGTTTCCGCACCGCGCTGAGCTCCGGTGAGCGCTCCAGAGTCGCACCCCAAGGCCTTGGCCAGCTGGTCCAACCGGGCCGGAGTGGGCGAGTGCCTGCCCTCCTCGTAGAAGAAGATCATCCTTTCCGACACCCCAGTCCGAGCCGCCAGCTCCGCTCGTGTCAGCCCCAGCTCTTCGCGCCGGGCCGCCAGGCGACTCGGGTCGATTCTGCGAAGGGGCGCGGGCATGACTCCATAAGAACCAGACTGAAGACTTCATTGCAACAGTGCCTCTGCGCCCGCTGTCGGCCTTGCCGTCGGCATGGATCAGCACTGACACCGGCGAGCCGTCACCTGAACGGCGCGTGCCGCCCGACCGCTCCGTCATCCTTGGGTCTGTCGGTCTTTGGTGGCTGCGATCTTGCGGCCGGAATAGTGCGGTACCGGTATCGATTGATCCTCCTGTAGTGATCGCAGGAGGGGGACGCTGGTGACCGACCTGAAGCTGTTCCGGCTGAATGCCGATAGCCAGGACGTCGAGCTGCGGGGTTCGACGGTGGCGCTGGAGGTGGAGCTGCAGCGGCGGGTCGAGGCGGGGATGGAGGCCATGCTCGGCATCCGCTTCCTGGCGTCGGAGTACCCGACGGGGCGTTGGCACCGGGGCCGGATCGACTCCCTCGGACTGGACGAGAACGGCACGCCTGCGCTGATCGAGTACAAGAAGGGCGCCGACAGCGGGGTCCTGTCGCAGGCTGTCTCCTACCTGTCGTGGTTGGACTCCGCGCGTCACGAGTTCGAGGCACTGGTCAAGGAGAAGCTGGGCTCCGAGGTCGCCGAGTCGATCGACTGGCGGAACCCTCGGATGGTCTGTGTCGCCGCCGGCTTCTCGCACCACGAACGAGTCGCGGTGCACCGTCTGCGCGAGCGGATCGACCTGGTGCGCTACCGCGTCTTCGATGGCGGGCTGTTGAGCCTGCTACTGATCGAGTCCACGCCCGGATCTACGAGACCGATCTCGGATCGGCGCCAGAGCCGCGAGCGGGGGGTCACGGCTGGTGCCGCCAGCGAAGGCGGGAAGACGTCCGCGACCGCGGGTGCGATTCCTGGCTGTCTGCAGGACCTTTACGCCGAGCTGGACGAGGCCCTCACCGCCTGGGGCGAGGTCGAGGTGGCTCAGCTTCGGCACTACATCGCCTACCGCCGGATGGTGAACGTCGCCTCCGTCATCTTCCGCCCGAAGCACGAGGCGATCCTGGTCTACCTCAAGGTCGACCCGGACACGGTCGAGCTGGAGGGGGGCTTCTCGCGCGATATGCGCGGTATCGGCCACCTTGGCACTGGTGACCTGGAAGTCCGGATCACCTCTGCCGCTGACCTGGAGAAGGCGGGACCGCTGATCCGGAGGGCGTTCGAGGCGGCCTGACGCAAGAAGAAGGGCGGCTGGTGAATCGGCTTCTCGATGCACCAGCCGCCCTTTGACGTCTGCAGCCCGTCGGCCCTGGCCTGGCCGCTCTCAGGCTCATGCCTCCGGTCCTGCCAGGGCGAAGTCACCCTGGGTCAGCTCTGCTTGGAGCCGCCGTTCTACCGGTGAAGTGCGGGTATTCCTGGCTGCGGTATTGGTAAGTGACTCATAGGTCCCCTCTGTTGGTAGCAGGTCCCCCTTACCAGATGATCTCTACCTCCCGCGCAACGGAGGAACCATGTTCCGGGTCGGGAGTCACGTCTGTTGTGGGCGGAACCGCCCGGCACCCACCTCACACATGCTCCGCCGGGGCCAACCGTGCCACGGGCGTCCACTGCTGGCCGCGGAAGCACGCCCGCGTTCCGGCAGCACGAGCAGGAGCAATTGTCCGAGCCAGGCGCGCAACATGCTGACACGAACGGTCCATCTGCATACCTGCGACTGGAAGCTGCGCTCACCCCGCCTCAGGCACCGGGCGTTGAGCCAGCCGGTGAAGGACGACAGCCGATGGGCTGTCACATTGCACGGCACGACCGAGCAGGGACAGGTTGGAGGCCAGCGTTTTCTCGCCAAGCTCCCTTGACATCTCCATCGTCCACACCACCCGCCGCATGGCGAACTCTTGACGAGGTGGGCCGCTGCCACGCCAGGTACCGCACCCGATCGTGAGGCACGTACCTGACGAGATCGCCACTGCTACTCCCGGCCGCCAGGTGGATCGCAGGGCTTCGGCATAGTCACATGACGTCCGGTTCGTGATCATGTGAGGCCGAGTAGGGCGAGCGGACGGTTGGGGTCGCGGGCGTTGGCGCGGAGTGCGGCGGCGATGTTGGTGGTGCCGGACAGCTTGAGGGCGCCGATGGCCAAGTTGCGCCAGGTCGCCATCGCGCGTGGTGCATTGCCGGTCCGCAGTTGGGAGGCGTCCTCGGCGAAAGTCGTGTCGCGGACGTGGTGCAGGGCCTCCACCTTCCAGTGGTCCCGGACCAGCTTGGCCAGCTGGGCGGGGGTGGACTGCTCAGTGGCCAGGCTGGTGACGGCGTAGACGGTTTTGACGGTGGTTCTGCCCGTCTTGCGGTCGGTGCGGCGGCGCTTGATCTGGAGCGCCTGGCTGGCTCCGGGGAACAGCAGGTTGTTCACGGTGGCGACCTTGATCCGGCGGATCTCGGACCGTCCGTGACCGACGTCGCGCGTGCGGCCCTGGAGCGGGATGTCCTTCCAGGGAAGGGCTTGGAGCTGCTTGCGGAGCCTCTTCTGATTGCCCTTGACGATCACGATGTAGTGGGCTCGGCGCCCGAGGAGGTAGATGGCATGCTCGCGCTGGGTGTGCAGCGCGTCGCTGGTGACGACCACGCCGGCCAGGTCGGCGACCGTCTCCAGCAGCGGCCGGAAGCAGGTGATCTCGCCGGTCTTCTCACCTACGTCCAGCTGAGCCAGCACGAGGCTGGTGGTGTGGTCCAGCGCGGCCAGCAGGTGGATCCTGCGGCCCTTGGCCCTCGCGGCGCCGCGCAGGCTCTTTCCGTCGACGGCAAGTCCTCGCAATGGGAATGCGGTAGGGGCGCGGCGGTCGGCGAGCCAGCAGCCCACGGCCCGGTCAAGTGCGTCACCGTCGATGCGGGCCAGCAGTCTGCGTACGGTCGTTTCCGCCGGCAGGTTCCGCTTCGGGCACAGTGGGTCCGGCCGCACGCCGAGGGGTTCGAGCAGCTGGGGAGGGGTGTCGACGATCCATTCGCCGACCGCCAGCAGGGAGTTCGCCCCGGCCAGCACCGCGCACGCGGTCAGCGCGAGCACGACGGTCAGGGCATGCCGCACCCCGCGCGGATCGCGCGGGTCGGGCACCTCGGCAAGCCGTTGCAGAAGGCCGGGGACTTCCCCCGGCACCACCTCTGGATGCGCACTGAGCTGGTCAAGGGCAGGCGGGATCGGCGATGATGCGTCGGCAGGCACGGTCTTCCAGGCAGGTCATGGGGCGTCGAGAACTCCATGATCTTGGAAGTCCGTGCCTGTCCGGCTTGCCGGGAGCCGTCGAGCTGGCGGAGCGTCACCAGCCGGTGCTGCGCAACCGAACCGGTCCCCGCCGGACCGTCGGTCTTATCGAGGACCATCGAGCGGCAGTTCCACACGTCGCCCGAGACCGATCTCTTCCGCCTCATCGTTCGTGACCATCGCGAACACTCCGCTCGGGATGCCCGGAACTCTGGCCACGCGGGACGCGACGGCCAGAAGATCCGCCTCAGCGGCCCCGCTGATGAAGAAGACGTACGCCTCGCCGTACTCCTCTCCTTCGTCATGCACTTCCGCTACCTCCTGTTCAGCCAGGAAGTCCTCGACCTGGTCGATCCAGGGGAAGGCATAGGAACCCTCCGGAGTGCCCGGGGCCTCCCCAAGGGGCACATGGATCTCAACGACGATGTCCATGCAGGCATGGTCCCTGGCCAGGACCCGGCTGCATCCTCCGCTCCTGGAACACCGCGAGGCGCGGCAAATCAACACGAACCGGACGGCATTTGACTACGCCGAAGCCCTGAGGTGGATCGGGTCCGGTGACAAGCAGGAGAGAACTGCATGTTGAGACAACTTCCCTCAACGGTCCACGAAAAGTCAGTGGACACATGTTCGAGCACCTTCGTAGTCTCGAGACAGTCGTACTCAAGACCGCTTTTCGGCTGCGTCGGCTCACGAAACAAAAGAAAGCTGCCCACAAAGTAAGCAGGGGGATCGTGAATTTATCAGTACAGCCTCGGCACTCTTTGAGACGGGTGTGGCTGGCATCAGTTCTAGTCACAGTTATCGGGCTGGTGATTCAGTGTATGAGCGCCGCACCAGCGGACGCTTCTGCACCCTCACCCGGCCAGCTTCGCTTCTACCTCGCTCCGAGTATCGACAGCGAAGCCGAAAAGAAGAAGACCGCGCAGCGCCTTTTGGACGGCGTGGCTCCTGACGTGCTCGGCTTGAAGGACCCAAAAGCATTCAAGTCCAAGGATCCCCGCACCGTTTTCGGTGCTGCAGTCACGTCGGCAAAGAACTCGGAAGGTTCTGATGGATCGACGGGCAGGGCACTTCGGGCTGAGGCGGCTGGGGAACCGGCCAGGGACTACGACAGTGCAGCCATGCGAAGTATGACCAAGGAAGAATGCCTCGCCAATGCAGGCACCGTTCCATTGCCGGGCGGTGACGATGTCACGTGGGTGAAGTCGCGCTTCGCTGCCTGCAATGTGGCAACCATCTACGTGGAGGTCAGCCGTCAGGGGGTTCCTACACCGGTAGGCTTCGGTTACTTCACTGCAGTGCAACGGATCACCGTCCCGTCCGGCATTCAACGTATGGTCGAGATCGAGTGGGATTTCTTCGGCGGTGGCGCAATTGGTGAACTCAATCCTGCCGCTTTCGTGGTGACGCCCAGTCTGCAGGATGAAACCGCGCCTGCGGGTATTTCGTGGGAAACCCGCAACAGATCCCTATCGAACTTTCCGATGAGCCGAACCTTCGGATCAGCAGGGATCGGCTTCTATGCCAACTACGCAGCCCGCGCCAACGCGGGGGAAGGACACTCTGGGCCTGATCACGAACCCGTTTCCTACTTCTACGGCACGTTCATGCTGATCCTGAGCGGTACGCAGCCCGGGTATCAACAGACACGTAGAGGATCGCTTCCGGACCTGGGCGCACGGTGGGACAACGCACCCTATCTGGACAACTATCAGGGTCCGGATTCGACGACGGGCGGTGGGGTCACACTGCCGTACAAGATCCCGCTCGAGTACAGCCTGAACGGCAACGAAGCCGCCGTCGCGAAACACATCAAGGAAGCGTGCCAGGATCCGCAGGTGACGTTCCCCAAGAACGCCACGAAGAGCGTCCCGGGCTGCTCCCTTGACCGCCCGCTGCACCGACTGAAGGACTCAACCCGCGCGGACAAGAACCGCACTGTCAAAAGTCCGGCCTGCATCGAGCAGGATCCGGCCTACGCGAGCAAGGGCCTTGAGTGCGACGAGTTCCCGTTTGCCTCCACCTACGAAGGCGCCGCGCAGTACGAGTGGCGGCCGAAGCAGGACTGGGAGACAAACATCGAGGAGAACAACTGGTCGGCACGCCCCGTTCTCGAACGGGACAACCGTTCAGCCGGTGGATTCCTCATCGACTTCTACAAGAAGAATCGTATCCTCGATCTTGAGGACGACGGCTTCTGGGTGAAGGTCACCGGGACGGAGGACGGGGTCCCGGAGAGTCCGCCGGCTCAGACGTCGCCTGTGGTCTCGCCGGCTCCGGACGCCAGTGGAGCGCCTGGTGCCGCGCTGACGAATCTCGACGTCAGCCCCGGCAACCGGAGAGCGCCGGTGGCGGGACTGCCGGACTGGCGCTACGCCGGCTACCGGATGGGATTGGCTCTGCCCGGTGAGGGTTCGGTCAGCCAGGATGAAACGTGTGATGTCACGCCGGCGAGAATGACAAGCGCGTATGGGGTCGTGCCGGGCGACGGCGCCGATGACACCAGCGGCATCCAGCAAGCAATCGACGACATCAAGAGGAACTGCTCGCCCACTGCCTCGGAGTTCTCCCTGAGCCGGATCTCCCTGCCGGCGGGCATCATCAACGTCTCGCGGCAGATCTCCGTCGACGCCGACTTCCTGATCCTGCACGGTGCCGGGTCCGATCCGCAGACGGGAACCCGCTTTGTGTTCCGTCCGGACGAGAACACCCGCTACGACACGATCCTGGCGGACGGCACCATGTGGGACAAGGACGCCATGACCTCCGGGCCGAACGGCACCGGCGGCTGGATCTGGCCCGGCCGCGGCCTGTTCCGGGTCCAGTCCCGGGAGGTGCACCCGGATTACCTCGGCGACTACGCCGCCGCCCCGGCCAACCGTAAGGATCTCTTCGAAGGCACAGTCAACGTGCACTGGAAGACCGGCGCCAAACTCGGCGGCAAGCCCGGCGACAGCAAATTCGCCGCACGCGCCGGCGACACCTGGGTCTACCTCGACAGCAAGGTCAACATGACCAACTGGCAGAAGTACCAGTGGGTCAACATCCGGGCGGCCAACAGCCAGAAGTTCTACGAAGAACAGCACGCCACACCGACGGAGCATCCGCTGCTGAACATGCACATGCGGCAGCAGATCTTCAAGATTGTCCAGGTCTCCACGACCGAGAAGGCCATCAAGCTCCTCAACCCCCTCGAGTTCGACGTACCCGTCAACTCCACCTCCGACGGTTCCGCCGCCATCGACGGCAAGAGCTACGACTCGAAGGCCGCGCCGCTGGTGGACCCCGTGGAGGACGTCGGCTTCGAGAACTTCTCCTTCACCCAGGAGATGCCCGGCCTCGACAAGGCCGACGCGGTGAACAACTACGGCAACATGGCCCCGGCTTACGCCATGCACGGGATCGTCTTCAAGTGGGCGCTGAACTCGTACGTGCGCGGCGTCCGCGCCGACATGGTGGGCTCACATCCGATCGTGACCGAAGAGGCCGCACAACTGAGCATCGTCGACAACCACCTGGACGGCTCCTGGAACAAGGGCAAGGGCGGCAACGGATACTTCCGCGGCTCACGGGTCTGGGACTCACTGTTCGCCGGAAACACCTCCCGTAACCTACGGCACTTCACCCTGCAGTGGTCTGCCTCCCGGAATGTAGTGATCGGCAACAGTTTCGATTCCGATCTGAACATGCACGGCGGCTGGGAGCGTAACAACCTGTTCGAACTCAATCGCATCGTGGTGCCCTTCGCCCACCGCAGCGGAAACTGCCTGAGCAACTGTGGAGACGAAACCGGAGACGATCCGGACAATGCCACCTGGTACCCCATCTGGTGGGGCGCAGGAAAGAAGGCGGTCAAGTGGTCCGGTGCATCAGGGCCGCAAAACGTCTTCTTCAACAACGAGATGATCAAGCAGACGAACCCCGAATCCAACAAATGGGTCAATTATTACCCGTTTCGACACACGATCTACCAGTTCGGCTGGGGGGCAGGTAAATGGCAACATCTGTCCGCCGGTGTTTCCGTCGGAATTCCCATCCAGGACTGGCAAGGAAGCGAACTTCGCTACTACGGCCCCAACGCGGGCGTGGACGACACCAAGAGCGATGACCAGCAATCTCTCTTCCTGGGCACGATAGTGCGAAACTAGCCCAATCCCCGCCCGGCAAGCGGGCCAGCTCGGCTCCCCTCAGTTCAACCGAGGGGAGCCGAGCGCCGTTCCCGCCTCTCCTAGCAGTAAGAGGTGCATGGAGGTAGGCGCAGACAACATCCACGGGCAGTATCTTCTGGACCAGGCAGCCTGGCATGGCCCATCATGGCAGGTATGACCTGGACGACAGAGCGCCTCAGAGTGGAATACAGGCAGTACTATCTCTGCGAGTATGGAGAATCATTCGATCCCGGGGAGATCGCCCGAATTTTTGAGGGGAACTCGCTTGTCGGCGCCGGGCGCGGATACCTGGTCATTCTGAGTGGCACACACACCGGATACCTGCGCCTGAACATCGAACTGCACGATAATGAACCGCACACAGATTTTGCGCAATGGGAGTCGGCAGTTGAGGTCAGTTATCACAGTGCAAAGGGGTATTTGTTTCTCCAAGTACCCGGAGGGGAGACCCTGCGTGAGGCCGGCAACCTGGCCCACGAGGGCCCTGGCTGGTATCGCATTCGCGTCCATACCCGGGGCCGCGATGAAGGCCAGAATTTGAGCGGGGTGGCAGATTACCCGGACGATCCGGTCGAAGATCACCTCATCTCAATCTGGCGGGCTCGTCCCAAGAAGGAGACCATCCACAAGATCGAGGACCAGTTCGGGCGCCGGTACTGGGACTCCACGAGGAAACCAGCCCCGCCTGTCCGACCTGAGTGACGTGAAGTCCACGCCGGGTCGGCAGCCACTATTCCCCAGGACATCAGCGCGATACCGGTCCGCAGAGGCTTGCTGCGACCTCTGTCCCTGGGTTCACCACGGCTTTCTTTCTTCACGTCACAGTCAGTTGATTGGCGATCGGCGGGTAGAAACGAGCCGCATAGGAAGCCTTTCGCAGCTGTTCCTTGGTGTGCTGTCTTCTGGCATCAGGGTCCTGTCGACTGATGGGCTGGCTCGTTCCGCAAGGTAGGCAGCCCAGTCGGGCTGTGTATAGGCCGCCCATTTCCGCGCTGTGTGAACATGGATGTTGAGGAGTTCGGCGAGGACTGGGGATGGCAGCTGATCCGCGAGCGCGATCAGCGCAGCGCTCCGGGCGGGGATGGTGTGGAAGCCGTGACGTCGCATGAGCAGGCTGTAGCCAGCAGTGCTGAGCGGCTGCCCGGGAAGTGTCCCCGGGAAGAGCCAAGGTCTCGCAGGCGGGCCAACGGTTGTCGGGACTGGCTGGCGGCTCTGCGCGGCGAGTTCGATCATCAGGGCTGCAGGACGTGGCGGAATGAACAAAGGCTGGCGGCCAAAGTTCAGGCGGGTGCCCTCGTCGTCATGCCGGATGTCATTCGTCTCCAGGAGCCGCACGCTGCTGGCGGGCATGCCATAGAGCAGGGTAAGTATTCTGCCCACACGGACACGTAGGGGCAGGTTGTTGTCGTTTAGGCATCGGCGCAGTTCCTGCCAGCGCTGGTCCTCGGTGAGGATCAGGGTGTCGGGCGCCTCGGGGGACGGTCGGATGTGGTGCTTGTTGGTCAGGCCGCGCTGGTGGGCCCAGGTCAGGAACGACCGGATGTCGTGCCGTCGCCGGGGGCCGGAGGTCAACCAGTGGTCGAGGTTGTTCTGCGTGACGGTGGCCAGCGTGAGTTGTTGTTCGTCGAGCCAGTCCAGGAACGACAGGATGAGGGTGACACGGCCGCGGATGCGCCCCCAACTGCTGGCCGTAGTAAGCCCTTTGGATGCCCGGTGGCGCGCCTGACGCAACAGAACCCAGTGGGTGTACGGATGAACAAGGCGGGCGTGGGCTGCTGGCCGGTCGCAGAGAATCCGCTCCAGCCATGGGGTGATCCGTTCGAGTCCTTCCTCCCGGGGGTCGAGCACGGCGGTGTGGACCAAGAGGGCGCGCACGTAGCACTCATCGTGGCCAGCAGGGAGGGTGTCGAGGAGGGCGTGGGTCACGTGCTTGCCAGCCGCGGCAAGCTCGGCGAGAAGTCGGGCGCTGGTGCTGCTCTGCAGCCAGCTGATGATCCGGGCAGGGGCGTCGGCGGACCCCACGGAGTACAGCACAGGCAGCAGCTGATCAGGAACAGTGCCGTCCGGGCCGGTGAGCAGGTCACCCAACTGTTGGCGGGCGATGCAGCGCGCGCAGGTGCTCCGGGCGTAGGGGGTGTCGCGGCTGCCGCAGGACCGGCATGGAGGCGGCAGGGCCAGCCCGACGCAGGGTCCGCAGCGTGGCTGCCCGTCGGGTGTTCGAGCTATCAGCGGTCTAACCTGTCCGCAGCCAGGGCAGGGCACCCGTGCGGTGCGGATTCTGCGATAGCAGGCGGAACACACTGGTCCCATAGGCCAGTTGGCAGCCACGATGCGTTCCGTGCCGCAGGCGGCGCAGGCACGGCGAGGCAGCGGTCTGCAGTTCACGCAGACTTGGCGCCCGTCCCCCAGCTGCAGGCATTCCTTGGTCCTGCCGCAGACGGCGCAGGACGTCAGGACGGTGGGGCGCCGGTAGCAGCGATAGCACACCTGGTCGTCCTCGTCGGTGCCGCGCCGGGCAATGCGAGCGAGGTCGCCGCACCGGTCGCACACCGCCCGCGGCTGACGCTGTCTGCGGTAGCACTGCGGGCACAGTGGTCCAGCCTCGGTGAACGCCTTGGTCGGCGCACGGGCACCACAGGCTGCACAGGCTCGTTCTGGCGGCTGCCAGCAGCGTTCGCACAGTGGCTGTCCTTCGGCTGTGCGGGCGGCGGGTATGCGGACACGGCCGCAATGGGCGCACTCCTTGACGACCTGTGCGTCATGCCGGTAGCAGCGGTGGCAGATGCCGCCCTCCGGCCGACGCGCGTCGATCCGCCCCAGGCGTCCGCAGCGCGCGCATACCTTCGGCGTCCTGGACGGGCTCATGGCTGGCCGGGGCGGCGGACCACCGAACGCCGCACTGGGGGCACCTCGTTCGCCTTCTCGCCCGCGGCCTTGGGCAGCTGCCGGTCGACGACTTTGATCTCGATGAGATCGTCCGGGGTGCACTCCAGCACGTCACACAATGCGGCCAGGGTGTCCATGCTCAGTCGCTGCGGGACCTGCGTCACCAGTCGGTAGACCTGCTCGCGTGAGAGGACCACACCCCGCTCAGCCAGCAGCGGCACCAGGTCCGAGGTCTGGAACATGCCCCGCTCCGCCATCACATGCCGCAGCTTCCAGCCGCAGCCCATCCTCCGAATCATCCCTGCTCACCCCACAACTCGTCTCGGTGTTCCGCCAGCGCCCGCAGCAGCAGACGTGTCCGGTACTCATCGCTCACCCCGGTGTACAAAGCCGTGGTGGAGGCATACAGATGACCGACCTGCTCCTGGATGAAGCGCTGCGGGTAGTCGAACTCCACCAGGTGCGTGATGTACGAGTAGCGCAGGCAGTGCGGGTCGAGCTCGGCAGGAAGCCCCGCCAGGCCGGCCACCTTCTCGAACGCCTCGTTCACCGAGCGGCGGTGCAGTCGCCCGCACCGCTCGGTCACCCACAACGCCGGATGACTCCGGCCGGCCAGCAATGGCCGTACTTCGTCCGTCCACTGCTGAAGGACCGGCACGATCCAGTCCATCTCCGGCACCAGCAACACTGTGCGCCGTTTGGGCGGACCACCCCGGCTCGACTTGCCGAACCGCACGTTCAACGCGCCGAACTGACCGAACTGCGGAGTCTTCGGGCAACGGCGTAAATCGACGCAGTCCGTGCCCACCGTCTCCTGGCGCCGCAGCCCGAACGCGTACACCGTCTTGAGCAGGGCCGCATCCCGCATCGCCGGCAGGGCGCCTTTGACGCGCCGGGCCCGGATCTGTTCCACCCGGCCGTCCGCCGAATCGAACAGGGCCTGGACCTCGTCGTAGTCCAACGGCCGTCGCCGCGGGTCGCCTTCGTAGTCCGCGATGTGCTTCACGCTGTTCCACTCGTGGAACACCTGCTGCGGCGCCGTCCCGAACCGCTCCGAGCAGACCCGGCCCCACTGGTAGCGGACGTCGGTCAGGTACGCGCAGAACAGCTGCAGCGTGATCTCGTAACTCCGCGCCGTGGACACCATGATCGGCCGCGGCCCCGAGCGGAGATCGCCGATGAATGCCTCCGCCTCCGCAGGCGTCCACTCCCATGGGTACAGCCCGGTGAACGCCACCATCCGCCGCACCAAGGCCAGCCGCGGCTCGATGGTCTCCCGCTCGTCAAGGAACCGCGCCCGCTGTTGACAGGCCCAGCCCTCCAGCATCGCCCGGAACGCCATCGATTCCGGGTCCAGCGGCACGACACCGTCCGCCAACACCAGCAGCGCCGAGCCCGGAGCCTCGATCATGCTCACCACCCACCCCGGATGATGCATACAACGCAACATTGTTGCACTCCGCTGCGTGAGCGGTAAGTCTCCTGACCGAATGCTCCAGACTCGTCTCGCTTAGGGCGTCACTATGCCTCGGGACCAGCGAGAATGAAGTCCTCGCGCCGTGCGGTCTGTTGCATCGTTTCCAATATCCGAGCTTCGGCAACGTCGGCGTAGTGCGCGGACAGCTCGACTCCGACAAACTGTCGGCTCTCGCGGAGGGCGGCGACGCCCGTGGAGCCGCTGCCCGTGAACGGGTCGAGGACGGTGCCGCCTTCGGGGCAGATCTGCACGAGCTGCTGCATGATCTCGACCGGCTTCTGGGTGATGTGGACACGGTCCTTGCGGGGCTGGGAGGCGATGAAGTGGCCGGGCAGGTAGAGATCCCGGTCCTTTTCGAGGCTGCCCTTGACGCCCCAGACAATGAACTCGGCCGACTGCTTGAACCCGCCCTTGCGGGGCCGGCTGGCGGGCTTGATCCAGGGGATCGTGCCGCTCCAGGTCCAGCCCGCCATCTGCAGGGCGTCGGACGTGGTGGGCTCCTGACGCCAGTCGGAGAAGACCATGGCGATGGAGTGCTCGGTCGCGGCCCGGTACGCCTCGGTGAGCAGTGCGGTCAGCCAGCTTCGATAGCTCCGCTGGTCGCGGTTCTCGCCGGGGAAGTTCTGCAGGTCGTGCGCCGATCCGGCCGTGACGTACTTGGCGCGGGCGGTGCGGCCGGTGCGGTCCGAGCTGGTGCGTCCGCCGGAGTTGTACGGGGGGTCGGTGATGACGGCGTTGACGCTCTCGTCCGGGAGGGTCTTCAACACGGTGAGGGCGTCGCCTCGGTGCAGCGTGTAGCTCATGTGCGGGGCCTCTTTCAGTGCACGGCGGGACTGGGCCAGCTCCGGAGGGCGGTCAACAGCAGGCGGTCGGAGCGGGGTTGCGCCGGAGGTTAGCCGCAACTTCCGGCCGCACCTAACGAGCCTGTGCCGTGGTTCGGGCCCGGTTCGGCGGTCGTTTGGTGCGGCCGGAATCCCGGTCTACTGTCTCGCCACGTCACCGAGGCGGAGTCCGGCTCCCCCCTGCTGACCTGTGCCGATCCATGTTTCCGCGTCCAAAAACGCGGAGCGGAAGGCACGTTGAATCCCTGTTCTCGAAGCCGTGAGGAGACCCGGTGCACCACCTGAGATTAAGAGTGCGGCTGGCTGCCGCGCATGACCTGAACCCGGCGTCCGGGAGCTACCAACCCCCCTGAACCGGGCCCGTCCTGAGAGGCGGATTCACATCGGCGCGGTGCCGGCGGCTTTGCACGAGAAGTCGGCACCGCGCCTCCTACGAACCGCGAGGAGCCGCTGCGATGCAGCACGCCCTGATACTCCCACGCCCTGACCCAGTTCCGCTGCCCGGCCGGATTCTCAGCCCCGGCGAACGGCGGCGTCGATGAAGAAGACCACCGGAGCGGTCGTCGGTCTCTTCGCCTCCGGTCCGCTTCTGCTGGCTGTTCCGGTCCTCGCCGTCGGGGCCGGGACTGCTTCGGCCTCCTGCTCGACCGGCGGCCCACAGGCTGTGGATACCTCGGCCGTTGCCGCTCAGGTGAAGGCGATCCTGGACGGCGGCAGCAAGGGCACGGTCTCCGTGCCGGGCCTGGGAGACCCGGCCGAGCAGATCCCCAACGCCAAGACCATCCAGGCCACCGGCGTCGCGATGAACATCCCGGCCCGGGGCCAGATCGTGGCCCTGGCGACCGCCCTGCAGGAGAGTGGCCTGCGGAACCTCACCTACGGCGACCGCGACTCACTGGGCCTGTTCCAGCAGCGGCCGTCGCAGGGGTGGGGCACCGCGAACGAGATCCTCGACCCGGTGCACGCCTCGACGAAGTTCTACGAGGCGCTGGAAAAGGTCTCGGGCTGGCAGTCCCTGTCCGTCACCCAGGCTGCCCAGGCGGTGCAGAGGTCCGTCTTCCCCGAGGCTTACGCGAAGTGGGAGCCCTTGGCCACCGCCTTGCAGCAGGCGATCGAGCCGCTGCTGTCGAAGGCCAGCGGCACGTCGCCGAGCCCTTCGCCGTCCGGCTCGGACAGCACGGCCAGTGCTGCGTCGAGTACCGCGGGCGGCTGTACGGCCGGCGGTGACGGCACCGACTTCGGAACCATCCCGCCCGGCGCGTTGCCGACCGGGTACAAGATTCCGGCAGACGCTCCGCTCAAGGTCCAGACGGCGATCCGCTGGGCGCTCGGCCAGCTCGGCACCCCGTACCAGTGGGGCGGGAGCTGCACCGACTCCCACGGGAGCGACCCCATGGGCCACTGCGACTGCTCCTCGTTGATGCAGCAGGCGTACAGGGCCGCCGGGGTCACCCTTACGCGGACGACGTACACGCAGGTCAGGGAGGGCGAGCCGGTATCGGTCGACGCTCTCCGGCCCGGTGACCTCGTCTTCACCGAAGGGACCGCCGAAGTCCCGGAGCACGTCGGGATGGTCGTCGGCCAGGGCTTGATCGTGCACGCCCCGCGCACCGGGGACGTGGTCCGCCTCGCGACCCTCGCGTCCTGGAAGCCGCGGATTCTCGCGGCCCGCCGAGTCGTCTGACCGGCGCTTCTCCCCCTCCCCCCTCCTGCACTGGCGCTTCGCCCCCTCGGGCTTTGGCGTGCACTAAATCGAACTGGAGTTCACAACTATGTACCTCGTCGACTCGGTCGTCCAGCTCGCCTACGACCCCGGGATCAAGCCGAACGAGGGCGGGCTGCCGGGTCTGTCGGTCCTCAAGCAGGTGATGGGCTCGATCAACCTCTTCGGGATCATCGCCGTGGTCGGCGCGCTCGCCGTCAGTGCGGGCGTGTGGGCCTGGGGCCACCACTCCGGCGGCCACCAGGCCGAGGCCAACGGCAAGAAGGGCGTGCTGGTCAGCGCCGGCGCGGCCCTCCTGCTGGGTGCCGCGAACGGTGTGGTGGCGTTCTTCAGCACGCTGGGAAGCCAGGTCCGCTGATGTCTCCCCGCTCCACGAACCCCGGCGGCGCTTCTCGCGTGCGCCGCCGGGCGCTGCTCGGCACCGCTGTCCTGGTGGTGCTCGTCGCCCTCGCCGGCCTGGCCGCCTATGTCACCCGCGACAGCAGGACCTCATCCAAGGTTCCTACGACGCAGGTGAGTTCGGCTTCCCTGTCCTCCCCGACCGGTTCTGCTTCCGCTTCGTCACGACCGCACGGGCGCCGCGGTGACCTGCCCGTTCCCCCGTCCACGCACGACCCGATCGCCTTCGGCAAGGCGGCAGCCGCGGCGCTGTGGTCCTACGACACCCGCGCCTACTCCCAGCGCGAGCTGCTGACCGCCCTGCGCGGGTGGCTGACCAGCGAGAAGAAGTACGTCGACACCGCCTCGGTCGACGCGCTCGTCCCCTCGCGCGTGCTGTGGAAGGAGATGGCCGCCAACGGCCAGTTCGCCACCGCCAAGGTGAACGAGGCGCACTTCCCCGACTCGTTCACCCAGGCCCTGCAGGCGGACCCCGGGGCGATCACCACCGCGTACGTCTACGCCGTGACGGTCTCCGGCAAACAGTCGATCGCCTGGAACGGCTCGTCGCACGGCGGCGCCGAGAGCCGCGTCACCACCCTCGCGGTCCAGTGCCGCCCCTCCCAGCCCTGCGCCCTGGCCGGTGTCCTGTCGGCCGTCGCTCCCTGACCCCCAACCCAGAAAGGAGGTACCTCCATGGGAGTCTGCGACTTTCCGCTGATGGACAAGGTCTGCGGCGCCGTCGACTTCGCCACCAACCCCGCCGGGACCGTCACCGACGGCATCGGGGCGTGGATCGCGAAGTCAGCGGGTGAGCTGGCCGCCAGCGCGGCCGATCTCGCCGCCCGGGCCGTCAACGAGACCACTGCCATCGATCTCAACGCCGGTTGGTTCCGGGACAACTACGAGCTGTTGTTGCCCATCGGTCTCGCCTTGACCGTCGGCACGTTCTGCATCCAGTTGATGCTCGCGGCCTGGCGACGGGACGAACGCGCACTCGCCCAAGCCGCGATCGGCACGATGACCGGCGTCCTTTTCTCCTTCTGCGCCGTCGCCTTCACCTCCGTCGCCATCACGGTGGTCGACGCCCTGTCCGACGGCCTGTTCCAAGCGGCCAACAGCTCGGTGGACGACGCGATCCGCCGCGTCATCAAGGTCAACCAGCTGGGGCCGATGTACGCCCTCGGCTGGACCATCCCATCCCTGGTCGCCTTCGGCTGCGCGATCGGCGCGTTCATGTACTGGGGCGTGATGGTCGCCCGCAAGGTCGGCGTCCTGATCATGGTCGCCCTCGCAGTCTTCGCCGGAGCCGGTGGTGGCTGGGAGGTCGCCAAGCGCTGGCGACGGGGGTGGATCGAAGCCACCGCCACCCTGGTCGTGTCAAAACTGCTGATGACCGTGGTCTTCCTGATCGGCGTCTCGGCCATGGGCAAGTCCGACGCCACGGACGGCATGGCCGCCCTCTCCGACGCGATGGCCGGCATCGTCGTGATGGTCCTGGTCCTGCTCTGCCCGTACGCCACCTACAAGTTCGTCCACTGGGCGAGTGACGGCCGCGGACACGACGACCTGCACCGTACCGGCGTCGCCGGCATGGCGGTCGCCGCAGGCGCCGCGAAGACCGCGGGCAGCCTCGCGATGCAGGCCAGCACCGGCACTCCCGCTCCGCAGGGGCCGAGCAACGTCCCCGGCGCGGGCAGCGACGGTGTCGCCTCCGGCATCAACCCCACCGGCGGCAACCTGAGCAAGGAGGGCATCGACGCCGGACCCCCGAAGCCGCAGACCCGCTTCCGGTACGGCGAGGACCCGAACGCCTCCGGCGACAAGGGCCGCGCCCTGATCCAGCGCCCCGGCATCCCCGCGCTGATCACACGGCCTGCCGACAGCGAAGCAGGGGGCTCCGAGGGCGCTCCCTCCGCCCCTCAGCCCGCTGGCGCGTCGATTCCGGGCGGCAGCTTGACCCGCGTAGGTGCCGTTCCGCCCGCTGGTCCCGCCGCGCCACCGCCGCCCTCCACCGGTCCGTCGGCGACCGGCTCCCCGACGCCGGCGAGCTGGGTCTACCCCGACCAGCCGCCGTCCGGGTCCTGACCCACCACCACCGGGGGCGGGCTGCTTCCCTCCAGCCCGCCCCCCTTCCCCTCGAACACCCCGAAAAAGAGTCCGGTCATGACCTCCAGAAGAGCGCGCCGCGCCTTCCGCCCCTTTCCGCCCGCTTTCACCGTCTGGAACCGCCATGTCTGACAACCCCCAGGCCGGAGCCACCACGGCCACCGTGAAGTTCCCGCACCGCAGCAGGCGCGGCATCCTGCTCGGCCTGACCGCCCCGCAGCTGATCGTCGTGAGCCTCACCGGCCTGCTCCTGCTCGCCGTGATCCTCGCCCGTGGCGTGGTCGGCGCTCTCGAACTCATCCCGCTGTGGGCCGCCATCGCCCTGCTCGTCTTCGTCCGCCACCGAGGCCGGGCCCTGGCCGACTGGGCGCCGATCGTCACTCGGTACGTGCTCCGTCGGATGCGGGGCCAGTTGATCTGGCTCGTCCGGCCCTCCCGCCGCCCAGTGCGCGAAGGACTCCTCCACCTGCCCGGAACCGCCGCCAGCCTGCGCGTGGTCACCGCACCCGACCGCCGGTACGGCGCGGTCCACAACCCCCACACCGGCACGCTGACCGCCGTCGTCAAGGTGTCCTCCCACGCCTACGCGCTGCTCGACCCGGGCACCCAGAACGCCAACGTCAACGGCTGGGGCCGTGCCCTCGCCGCACTGGCCCGCACCGGCCAGGTCGCCCGGATCCAGGTGATCGAGCGCACCGTGCCGGACTCCGGCGACGCCCTCCGCCGGTACTGGGAGGAGCACGGCCGGCCCGACGCCCCGGTGGCCGGCCAGGTCTACAGCGAGCTGATCCAGAGCGCCGGCCCGGCCGCTGCTCCGCACGAGGCGTACGTCGCCATCTCGCTGGACGCCAAGGCCGCCAGGCGCCTGATAAACCAGGCCGGTGGCGGTCTGACCGGGTCCTTCAGCGTCCTGGCGCAGTTGACCTCGACCTTCGACCAGGCCGCGCGCACCGCCGGGCTCAACCCCACCGGCTGGCTCACCGCCCGCGAGATCGCGGCAGTCGTACGAACGGCGTACGCCCCCAAGGCCCTTTCCGCACTGGACCGTTGGTCCTCCTCCGGGCGCCCCGAGGCCGACGCGGCCGCGGCCGGCCCGGTCGTGGTCGTCGAGAAGTCGGACCACATCGCTACCGACTCCGCCGTCCACTGCACGTACTGGGTGGAGAACTGGCCCCGCACCGAGACGTCGGCGGGCTTCCTGCACCAGCTGCTGTTCACCGCCGGGGTGCGGCGGACCCTGTCGCTGTCGTACGAGCCGAAGGGGCTGGACGCCGCCCTGCGTGATGTCCAGCGCAGGAAGGCCAGCGTGATCGCGGACGCAGCCGAGCGGGCGCGGCGCGGCGCGGTCGACTCCGAAGCGGACTCGATCGAGTACCAGGACATCAAGTCCCGTGAGCGCCAGCTCATCGCGGGCCACGCGGATGTCGCCCTGACCGGCCTGCTGACCGTCTCGGCCGACTCCGAGGAAGAGCTTCGTTCCGCCTGTGCCGTCGTGGAGACCGCGGCGGTCGGCGCCCAGCTCGACCTCAGGCCGCTCACCTGGCAGCAGGCCGAAGCGTTCACCGCCGCCGCCGTGCCGCTCGCCCTCGCCGTCTGATGCCGGCCCTCCTCCCTTCCGAAAGAGCACCGCCATGTCCCGCACCGCCAGCCCGACCGCGCAGGACTTCGTGCCCTTCGCCACCGCCGCGCTCGACTTCCACCGCGCGCTCAACGTGCCAGGCGGTCCTCTCGTCACCACCCGCGCCGAACTGGACGCCCTGCACGCCCACCTCGTCTCGCTGCACGGCCTGCTCGACGCTCACGCCGCCCGCACGGGCCGGCTCACGCCGATCGAGGGCGACCAGCTGAGCGCCGCCCGCACCCGGGTCTGGCAGGCCGCCGACCACGTCCACGCCGCCTATCACGCGGCCCCCCGGCCCGGCTCCGGTGAGGTCCCCGACCGCGAGGCGTGCCAGGCCGGCCTGCCGGAAGGCGCACCGGAGCTGACCATCTGCCAGCGCCACCAGCGCACGGCGCACCTGGTCCGACGCCGTACCACCCCGGCCGACCTCCACGCTCCGTTCACCGGGCTCGTCCGCCACTGACCCTGCCTTTCGTCTGGAGAATCGTTCATGCCCCGTACTCGCGCCAGCGCCTCCCCCTTGTTCGTTCCCCGCAAGTCGTCGCGGGCCGAGCAGCGCGCCGCCCGCGCCGGTTTCGCCGAGGCCCGGCGCCAGGCCCGCCTCGCCGGAGCCCCGCCCAAGCGCCGCGACGAGGAGACCGTCGACCCGGAGCTGCGGCCGACCTATCCGCCGTCCGGACGCCCCGGCTCCTCCTCGGCACGCGGTGGCAAGCTCCGCCTGCCCGCCCACCGGATGACCACCGCCACCGTGTCCGGGGCCTATCCCTTCCTCGCCGAGGGCGGATTGGGCGCGGAGGGCATCTTCATCGGCCGCGACGTCCACGCGGAGGCCGCGTTCTGCTACGACCCGTTCTCGCTGTACAGCAGCGGCCGGATCGAGGGCTTCACCAATCCCAACGCGGTCCTGGCCGGGATCATCGGCATGGGCAAGTCCGCGCTGGCCAAGTCCATCGCCACCCGGGCGATCGCCCACGGTTACCGGGTCTACGTGCCCTGCGATCCCAAGGGTGAGTGGACGGCCGTCGCGCAGGCTCTCGGCGGCTACAGCATCGCCCTGGGCCCGGGGCTTCCGGGCAGGCTGAACCCCCTGGATGCCCCGGCCCGGCCCGCCTCGGTGAGCGAGGACGACTGGTCGACCGAGGTCCGCAAGCGCCGTCTCCTTCTCCTGGCCGGCCTCGCGCGCACCGTGCTGAAGCGCGATCTCCAGCCGATGGAACACACGGCCCTCGATCTCGCGCTGGACCTGGTCGTCACCGAAGCCGAGGCAGGCGGCAACGTGCCCCTGCTCGGCGAGATCGCGCACACCCTCGGCTCACCTGAGCGCCTCAACCGGGCCCTCGGCAACCAGACCGGGCACATGGGGCCCGCCGCGCAGGACCTCGCGCATGCCCTGCGCCGTCTGGTCCACGGTGACCTGAGCGGCATGTTCGACGCACCCTCGACCGTGACCTTCGACCCGACCACCCCGATGCTGTCCATCGACCTCTCCCGCCTCGGCGGCTCGGGCGACGACACCGATCTGGTCCTCGCGATGACCTGCGCGAGCGCCTGGATGGAGGCCGCGCTCGCCGACCCGGACGGCGGGCGACGCTGGGTGATCTACGACGAGGCATGGCGCGTGATGAGGCACGTCGGCCTGCTGGAGCGCATGCAGAGCCAGTGGAAGCTCAGCCGAGGGCTCGGCATCGCCAACCTGATGGTCATCCACCGCCTCAGCGATCTGCTGAGCGCGGGCGACGCCGGCTCACGCGGCCGGGTACTGGCCGAGGGTCTCCTCGCCGACTGCAGCACCCGCATCATCTACCGCCAAGAGCCCGACCAGCTCGCCGCCGCCGCGTCGCTGCTCGGCCTGACCGGTGTCGAAACCCAGGCCGTGTCAGCCCTGACCAAGGGCCGGGGCCTGTGGAAAGTCGCAGGTCGGAGCTTCATCACGCAGCACATCCTGCATCCGGCCGAGCGCGAACTGTTCGACACGGACGCCCGGATGCATGCAGAGGTCCGCGAGTTCACCGCAACTGACGGATCTTCCGTTCCTGGACCGGGCAGGGAGGCGCGGCAGTGAGCCCCCATGGGGTCTCGGGTTCCCGGTCCGGGCTCGTCCCCGGTCTCCGGTTCGGTGCGGTCGAGGACGCCGCCCCGCTCCAGCACCACCCAACGACCGGCCCGGCCACGAGTCCGGACGGCGGCTCACCGGCAACTGACGGGAACGACCGCCTCGCCGCAGCCCGGACCGAGGAGTTCACCGACCTGTTCCGCGAGGCCGTCACGGAGGACTTCGGCGCGGTGGCCCGCCTGCACCAGATGCTCGAAACCGCCTCCGAGTGGTGTCGCGTCCATGGTGCCCGAAGCAGTGCGTCCGAGTTGGACGCCATCGCCTCCCGGTTGACCGACCTCGGCGAGGAGCTGCATCTCGTCGCGGAGAACGTCGACCACGAGATCCGCTCCCGGGCGCACCAAGCGGCAGCAGCAGCCCGTCTCTCGCCAGCGGCGTCGGCACGGAGAACCTCCCCCGGCCAGCGGAACGACGCTCCGGCTCCGATCCCACCTTCCGTCACGCGCTCGCTGCCGCGTTCGCGGTGAGGCACCCGTACAGAAACGAGTAACGACCATGCCTGCCTCTCCCGACTCCTCCGCCGCCCCTGACTGCCAGCCGCAAGACGCCGACGAACGGGCGGCATGGCGAGCGCGGGTCCAAGCCCTGGCCTCCGCCGCTGACGGCATCAGGCAGGCTTCGGACCAGTGGGATGCGGTCTCCGACTCGTACTGCGACGAGGACGGCTGGCCCGTCGACGAAACCGGGTACGCCGACGGCAAGGTGGCCCGGGACGCCGCCGCCTGGGAGCACGTCGAGACCTTCCTGGCCCACGGCCCCGAAGTCCTCGCCGGTGTCCGGGCCGCCGCGCAACCGGCCGACTACGTGGACGGCCCGATCAGCGCCGACCTGCTGCGCCTGCGGGGGATCGAGTCCGTACTGGAGCGAGCGGGCGAGATCCGCCGCGAGTGGGATCAGGTCATCGCGCTCATGGAGGGGTCGATGCCCGGGTCGCGGGAGCTCTACGAGGAACGAGCCCGCGAGATCCGCAACTCCGAAGGCTGGCACTCCGCCGACGAACTCAGCTACAGCGGAGCGGCGTTGGCCAGGGTTGCCGATCACCTGACCGACCGGATCGGCGATGACCGGTCCGCGCACACCGGGCGTGTCCAGGCGGCCCTGGCCCGATCCGCTACCGGCCAGCACGGTGCCTCTGCCGCTTCGCCGCCCGCCTCGGCAACGTCCGACCCCCCTGTCGCGCGGCGCTCGCGCTGACACCTCTAGCACCGACCTCCGGCGAGGCCAAACCGTCCGATCGCCGGATCCTCGACAAACGCCACCACCTCTGCAGTCCCCGCCCGGCTGCGGCTTCCCGCCGCCGTCGACCGCTGGGGACGGCCGGCCACGGAGAAGCCCACATGCGCCCCGATCAGACCCTGGTCACCCTTCAGCAGGAGGGCACACACATCACGGCGCGCACCAGCGAACCCTTCATCCAGGAAGCCACCGCTGGCACGTCGGAGCATGACCACCCGTACAGCCACCTGACCACGCCGCTTCGGCAACGCGGACTGTCCTGCACCGTCGAGTACGGCCTCAGCGACCACATCGTCCACGCCGAACTCCCCGACGGCAGCGCCCTGACCATCTCTCCGCCCCAGGAACCGCCCACCGACCACCCGCCCGGGTATCCGGGGAGCTGGTTGGTGACTCGCGGGCATCCCGACGGCTCCACTCTCCTCGAAGTGATCTACGACTCGGAGCCCGACGGTCCCCACGCCCGACACGGCGGCAGCATCCCCCGCCTGCTCACCGCCATCGACACTCTCCTGGACCAGCTCGGCCTGCCGCCCCGCCCGGAAACACGGCGACCTGCCCACGAGAGCGGCGCCGACGCGGTGCTCCACCGTGCGGGCTTCGTCCCCGTCGTGCTGTTCCGCGAGCGCTTCCACCGGCTGCCCTCCGCCATGACCGACCCGGCCGAGCAGCGACAGACGGTGACCCGGGCCGTCGACATGCTTCAGGCCGAGGGCTTCGACGTCTCGTGCGATCCCAGCCTCCTCGACCCCAGCCTGCCGCCCCCTGGCCATCAGGGGCTCAACTTCGGCGACCGGCTCGGCCACCTGACCCAGTCCATCCGGTCGGCGGCGCACACGGGCGAAGTCGTCGCCGCACTGAGCGAGCTGACCGCTCCCGGTGACGGCGTTCTCCAGCGCATCGTGGAGTCCCTCAACACGACGGCCGACTGGTGGGAAGGCCTGGGCGAACCCGCCGATCCCCACTACGCGAACCGGCTGCGTTACATCGCCAAGAAGCTCGACTCCTACGCATTGGACATTCGGTCCATGCGCGGCGTGCTGGCCGACCGGCACACCGACCACCCGGGCAGGCTCCAGGCCCGAGTGGACCAGCTTGCCCCGGAGGAACCAGCAGCGTCCCGGGTCGCCGCCGCTCTCGCGGTCTCGCCGACCGCACGGCGCACGACCCCAGCCGCGCCGCCGTCAACTTCAGCCGCACCTCCCTCCCTGCCTCCCGCCCGGCCCTCATCCGCGCCCGGTCGCTGACCGCTGCCCAGCTTGGAGCCCGCCAAGTCCCGCATCAACCGTCCCCGCACTCGACCGCCCCACTTCCCCTGCGCCCATCGGATGGACCCGCCATGCCCGCCCCCGAGCACGACCCGCTTCCCGACATCGCGGTCGGCCGCCACCCCGCCTTCGGCATCGTCGCCGTCAATCCCAAGCAACTGGCGGCGAGCACATGGATGTTGAAGGGATTCAACTTCCACCCCGTCCCCGACCACCCCAACCTGTACGCGCTGGCCAACCAGCAGAATGATGGGCAGGGCCGCACCACCCGGGCCGTCGCGCTACTACGCAAGGCCGGCTACCGGGTCGACGTAGACGCCGCGTTCGACTCCTCGCTGACCCCCGCACCAGCGCCCGCCCTCGACCGGCCCCGCGCGTCGAGCCGGACGTCGCGTTCGCCGAGCATCCGCAGCTCGGCGTGGTCGCCGCCACCGCCGACGGTTCCTCTGCTCTCGGCGGCCCGCTCATCCTGGAAGAGCACGGCTGGCGGCACAACCCGGGCCTGGACATCTACACACTGCCCATCACCACGCACCGCAGCGAGGCGCTCGACAAGGTCGGCACCCTCGGCGGGGTCCTTGCGTGCCGGGTCGAGGAACAGGTCGGTTCGCGGACCCGCGGTCATGGCGAGAGCCTCGTTCTCGACACGCCATGTGGTGTCGGCGGACGGGCCCTCGGGCACCAGGTCGAAAGGAAGACCGGGCACAGTCAGTGATTGGTTCACCTACAAAGGACTTGGGTTCCTACCACTAGGGGCGGGCATCCGCCGCGAAAAGCCGTTCCCGTAGGGCGAGCCGATCCGTCTTGCCCGCGGGGGTCCTTGGCAGGCGGTCCATCACCGTCATCCGCCCAGGCGTCCACGCGCGTGGGATTCTCTCCGCCGCCCACTTGCGGAGTTCCCGTGCGGTGGTGTGCCTGCCCGGCGCGAGGACGACGGCCAAGCCGACCTCTGCGGCGCGGCCAGCCGCCTCGTCTCCGGGCAGGAGCACGGCAACGGCCTCACGTGCCGCCGGGTGAGATTCGAATGCGGCCTCGATGTCGCCGAGTTCGATCCGGTGCCCGCGGATCTTCACCTGCTGGTCGAGTCGGCCGAGGAACTCCAGTCTGCCGTCCCGGTGGAGCCGGCCGAGGTCGCCCGTCCGGTAGCAACGGCGGTTGCCCTCCGGGAGATCGAAGCGGACGAACCGGTCAGCCGTCAGTTCCTCCCGGTCCAGGTACCCCTCCGCCAGACCCGCCCCGTGGATGAGGATCTCGCCCTCGATGCTGCCGTCGGCCCGCTCTTCGGCGGCCGTTTCGGCGTCCGGCTCCGCCGGCTCATGGGCTTTCAGCGGGGTGAGATGCAGGCCCGTGCCCGGTAACGGCTGGCCCAGGCCTATGTCCCCCGGGTCGATGACCCGTTGGGCACTCGCCCATATGGTGGCCTCCGTCGGGCCGTAGAGGTTCCAGACTTCGGCGGCCAGCGGCAATAGGCGCTGCGCCAGGGGTGCCGTCAGAGCCTCACCGCCGCACCAGATGCGGCTGCTCGTCAGTCCCTTCCAGCGCGCGGCCACCACCAGGCGCCAAAAGCTCGGCGTTGCCTGAAGCACGTCCGGCCGGTGTCTGCCGACGACCTCCGCGAAGAGGTCCGGATCCATGCGGGCCTTCGCCGGCGCGGCCACCACCGTGCCGCCGACCTGCAACGGCAGCAGGAGTTCGGCCAGTGAGATGTCGAAGGAGAGCGCGGTCAGTGCCAGCATGCTCTCGCCGGCACCGAGCCCAGGAGCCTGGGCGAGACCGCCGAGGCGCGCCCCGAGCGCCTCGTGAGAGACCGCGACGCCTTTGGGGTCACCGGTCGAACCAGAGGTGTACAAGACGTATGCGACGTCTTCGAGTCCGGTGCGCGGCGGTGCCTGCGAGGTGTGTGGAAGGGCGTCGACGGTGAGCCCGCCCCCCGACCCGTTGTCGCGCAGAGCCAGTACCGGGCGGGCATCGCCGAGCACAGCGGCACAGCGGGCCTGGGGGTAGCTCTGGTCCAGGGGAAGCAGCGCGCGGCGGCTCAGGCCTGCGGCGAGCAGCGCAAGTACACCGGCCGAAAGCTCGGACGCATCGAGCACAATCAGCGAGCCCGGTGGTGTCAGACGGGTGAGCCGTTCCGCCAAGTGCAGGGCGCTTTCGGCGAGTTCGCGGTAGGTCCATGTCCGCTGCGAGCTGAGGAGAGCGACGGCGTCAGGCGACCGGTCGGCATGTCTCAGGAATTCGTTCGCGGCCAGGATCATCCTGTCTGCCTCTCCAGTTGAGCCGTGGCCCGGATCGCGGTGGCCGTCCGCGGGCACGGCGATTCCGGTTCTTCGGAGTACGGACGCGCCTTCCCGGTTCGATGTCGACCTGGTCGGCCCGGCCTGACCCGCCGACCATCGGTCGATCCTCCGGGGAGGCGCACCCTTCGCATTCCTATGCGTGCTTGCGGTACACCGTGACGTGCCCGGGGTAATGGAAGGGCTGGTCGTCGTTCCACCCCTTCCGGCGCTCTTCCAGCTTCAGGCCGGCCAGCTGCGCCATGAGGTCGAGCTCGGAGGGCCAGGCGTAACGGAAGGACATCGGGAAGAAGCGCGGCCCGGATTCCCTCAGGACGATCTGCTGCCGGTTGACCCGTTGCTCGTCCGCGTCATGGACGCTCGCCAGGAGAACCACCTCGTCCGAACCGAGGTGCATGGTCTCGGTCCATTCGTCGGCGCCGTAGTGGTCGGCGCTCAGCACCAGGGTCTGGAGCACGAAGGCGCCTCCGGGCTTGAGCTTGGCTGCCACGTTCTTGAAGCAGCGCAGCTGTTCGTCCTGGGTGAGGAGGAGGAAGAAGGTGTTGAACACGCAGTAGACCAGACTGAATTCGCCCTCGACGGGCACATCGGCGAAGTCCCCGAGGACGACTTCCAGTTCGTCGCCGCCCGGTTTGGCGCGCAGTTGCTCCAGCATCTTCGGGGACGACTCGACAGCCGCGACCGCTATCCCCGACCTGGCCAGGGGCAGGGCCACGCGGCCCGTCCCCACGCCCAGTTCGAGTGCCCGGCCGCCATCGGCGATCTTGGTGAGGAACGCGCAGGCTTCCTCCGTATCGTCGGCGGCGGCCCAAGGCGTCGAGTCGTAGCCTTCCATGCGGTCCCATGCCGGAGCGCTGTCGAATGCCTTCACTGCGGTGTCCCCTTTCTGAGGTGCGTGAGATCTTCGGGAGAACGCAGCTGGGTCCATACCTCGTCGATGTGGCGCACGCAGTCTTCCCTGGCTCCACTGAACCCCTGTGTGCGCCACCCGTCGGGCAGCGGTCTGCCGTTCTCCCAGATCGAGTGGTGATCCTCGTCGTCGACCACGACGTCATAGGTGGTCGTGACGGTCTTCTGCGGCACTTCCGGCCTTCTTTCCCCGGACGGCCAGCAGGCCGACTCCGGCCAGTGGAATGAGCGCCAGCGTCAGTACGCCGGACAGGACGAGGCCGCCGCGGCTGCCGACGGCGTCGACCATGGGGCCGCCCGCCGCCAGGCCCAGCGGGGCCGCGAGGGTGGAGCCCGCCACCCAGAGGGTGACCACGGGCTGCTGCTCGTCGGGGCGGAGTTCGGACTGGATGAAGCTGTACACCACGGGGTTGAACGGCGCCCACACCAGCCCGCCCAGCGCGAACACCGTCATGGCGACGGGCAGGTTCCCCGCGGCGGACAGGGCCAGCGGGCAGAGCCCCCACAGCGCGATGATGGCGACCAGCAGCACACGTTCGGGAACCCGTCGCAGGTAGTTGGTGGCCAGGCCGCCCAGGAACGCGCCCGCCCCGAAGGCGCCCCAGATGAGCCCCAGGCCGGTGCTGCCCGAGTCCAGCGGCCCGCGCACCAGCAGCGGAAGCGCCACTTCCACCGGCATGTAGAAGAAGTTGAAGAAGAAGACGACGACGAAGAGTCTCGCCATCAGCGGCCGGCTGCGCAGGATCTGCCAGCCCGCCACGGAACCGGCGCCGCTCTCCGACTCCTCCGGCAGTTGGGCCGGCACCCAGAGCGCCACGACGGCCAGCAGCACCAGGCAGCCGAGCGCGTCGAAGAGCAGTACCGCCCCGGCCCCCCAGACCCCGGCCAGCAGGCCGCCGACCACGGGCCCCACGACGTACAGGGCGAAGTTGCTGTTGACGCCGAGCAAGCCGTTGACGGCGAAGAGGTCCTCCTTCTCCACCATGCCGGTGGCCAGGAGACGACGGCTGCTCGACCCGGCCAGCCGGAAGAGGGATCCGATGAGCAGCCCGCCGACCAGAACGGACAGCGTCAGCTCAGCCGTGAAGGAGAGCACGGCCAGCGTGATGAAGATGGCGGGCCGCAACGCGCAGTCGGCCAGCAGCAACGCCCGGGGCGGCAGCCGCAGCCGGCTCAGTCCCAGCGCGAACGCCAGCACGGTGGACAGGACGAACGGCGCGGTCTCGACCATCGCGATCGCGAGGGCCGGGGAGAGTGCCCCGTGGATCTGCAGCGTCTGGATGGGCAGGGCCACGATCAACGCGCCCATGCCGATGTGCGTCAGCAGGTCGCCAGCGAGCAGCGCCGCGAGTCGCCGATGGCGCAGCACCTCCCGGTAGGAGCGGTTGACCGGCTCCTCGGTGACCACGGAATTCTCAGTCATGTGCCACTACCCCACCCGTCATGGCCGCTGAAGGTGTGAAGGACAGGTCGGCGACCCGCAGCACGTCCGGCACCAGCCGTGCCCACAGCGCGCCGCTCGCCGCCGTGGACTCGCCGAGGGTGAACCGGGCGTCCCACCGTGACTCGTCCGGTCCCAGGTACCGTACAAGTTTGCGGCGGGCCCTCTCGGTGTCGAACGCGACCGTCCGGCCCTGCCCGGATGCGACCACCTGCCGGGTGAGGCCGGTGCCAGGATCACAGATGTCGACCACGAGCTCGAACACCGGATTGCGGGACAGACGGTCGGGCAGCCGGGACCAGGGACCCGTGAACACCCAGAACGATTCGTCCTCCCACAGGTACCAGACCGGCCGTACGACCGGGCCGTCCGTGGCGAGGCGGGCCACCAGCGGCTGCGCCAGGAAGGCGGGGACGTCGAAGGGCGCGCCGGTCAGCGGGCCGAACGAGTTTCCCCGTCGGGTTATCTTCCACGCCCGCTTCACCGGACCACTCCGTCCTGCCGCTCCGCCCACGTCAGGTACAGGCGGTGCGCGGCCTCCGTCAGCTGGTCCGGGCCGACCGCGGAGAACGACAGCCGCAGCGTGGCGCGATCCGGTGCGGCGGCGTAGAAGTCGGTGCCGGGCACGTAGGAGACCCGGTGCGTGAGTGCACGGGTGAGCAGGTCGTCGGCGTTCGTCGCGTCCGGGAACCGTGCCCAGACAAAGAAGCCGCCACCGGGCACGGCGAAGTCGAGCTTGTCGCCGAAGTACCGGCGCAGCCCCGCGACCAGGGCGTCCCGTCGCTGTGCGTAGAGCAGTCGGGCGGCCTGGACGAGGTCGTCGGTGAAACCCGGCCGGGTGACGAGTTCCAGGACGACACGTTCGATGAAGCCCGAGTTGCCCAGATCGGCTGCCTGCTTGAACATCCCGATGACCGGTGCCAGTTCGGCCGGCGCGGTCACATGGCCGAGCCGGGCGGCGGGGAACAGCACCTTCGAGAAGCTCTCCAGCCGCAGCACCCGGTCGGACAGGGAGGCGAGTGCGGGGAGCCCAGGGCGGTCGTACGGGTCGTAGCGGAGTTCTCCGTAGGGGTCGTCCTCGACGATGAAGAAGCCGTAGCGGTCCGCGAGTTCGACCAGACGGCGCCGCTGAAGCAGAGAGAGGGTCGCGCCGGTCGGATTCGCGAAGTCGGGTACCACGTACAGGAACCGCGGCCGCAGCCCGCCGCGCAACGCGGTGCTCAGCGCGTCGAGTCGCTCGTCGTCGGCCAGCGGGATCGATGCCACGTCCGCCTCGAACAGGCGGAACACCTGGAGGGCTCCGAGGTACGACGGCCGGTCCACGACGACGACGTCCCCGGGGTCGATCAGCGTCTTGCAGATCAGGTCGAGCGCCTGCTGCGACCCGTGCGTCAAGGTCACGTGGTCCGGCCGGGGGTCGGTACCCAGGCGGGTGCCACTGCGGGTGGCTATCCACTCACGCAGGGGGGCCAGGCCGGCCGTGTCGCCGTACTGCAAGGCATCCGGATCGTCCCTGAGCAGCCGGTCCGTCACTTCCTGGACGGCGGCGTTCGGGAACAGCTCCCTGGCGGGGCTGCCCGCGGCCAGCGCGATGATCCCGGGGGACTCCGCGAGCCGGAGAACCGATCCAATCGCGGAGGACCGCAGGCGCGACGTCCTCGCCGCCAGGGGTACGACTCCGCCCCGCTGCTGATCGGGTTTCACTGGGCTTTCTCCGTCTCTGTCGCGGCGACCAGCGTGAGGAAGTCACCGAAGGACTCGGCCTCGACAACCAGCTGGGGTGTGACGCGCCGTTCGAGGCCGGTGCTCAGCCGCGCGGCGATACGGACCGCCTCCAGGGAGCGCCCGCCCAGCGCGAAGAAGTCGTCCTCGTCGTCCAAGGGCTCGGTCGTGTCGATGGCGAGGATGTCGCGCCAGACCTGCTCGGCCTCCTGGCGTATCCGGGCGGGCACGTCCACGGCGGCCGGACCGGCGGGAGCGGGCTCCGGGACGGCCGTGGCCCGGACCGTGACACGCGGCAGCTCGTCGTAGCGCACCTGCGCGCCGCTGGCAAGGTCCTCGGCCGCTCGTATGACGGCATCCGCGATGCGGTCCGCGTCCTCGGGCATGATGCGGTCCGCGTCGTACTCGAAACGGGCCAGGATTCTCCCGCCCGTCTCGTCCCAGGAGACCATCAGGTCGCAGCGCGGGCTGCGGCTGGGCAGCCAGTGTGCCGTCCAGGTCAGACCGGTGTCGTCCTGCACGGGTTCGGGCGAGCTGTAGCAGTTGAACAGGACACTCTCATACGGCGAGGTCCCGGCCCGGCGGGTCCCGGCCGCCGCGACGATGTGTTCCAGCGGTACGTGCCGGTGCGTCCACGACTCCACACAGCTGCGCCGCACCTCCTCCAGGAACTCCCGGCGCATCGCGCCCTCGGGCGGGGTCACCAGGACCGGCACCGTGCTGGTCAGGTAGCCGATCTGCCGGGCCGCCTCCTGGGGGCGTACGGACATGGGCGCGGAGAGCAGGACCGGGCTCGGCGCGGGCCCCGGGCGCAGGGCGGCGGTCAGACAGGCGATCCCGGTCATGAACGTCGTGCATCCCGCCTCCGCCGCCTGGGCGCGCAGCCGCTGCCACAGCGGCGGGAGGATCTCGCGCCGGATCACACCGCTGCGGCGCGCGCCGCGAGCGGGCGGCACCCCGTCGGCCTGCCCGGACCACGGGAACACGCCCGCGGACACGTCCGCGAACCGGCGCGCCCAGCGGTCCGCGGCTGCCCGGAAGTCCGGGCTCGCCTGCTGGGCCCGCATCCTCCGCACGAGATCGGCATACGACGGTCCGGGCTCGTCCGCGGGCCGCGGTGCGACCGCCCGGCCGTCGGCGCGGGCGTACGCCCGCGCCAGCTGGTCCACCAGCACGGGCATCGACCCGCCGTCCCAAACCAGGTGGTGCAGGGCGAGGACGAGCGTGGCGCGCTCCGGCGAGGCCCGGTACAGCCGGGCGCGCAGCAGGGGTGCCCGCGCCAGGTCTAAGGGCTCCAGCAGTCCGTCGCTCTGCACCGTGTCGAGCAGTCCGTCGAGCGTGTCCGGGTCCCCCGGGTGGGGTACCTCGTCCAGCGGCACGTGGACGGCGGACGACGGCCGCACGACTTGCACCGGCCCGGACCGACCTACGACGAAAGCGGTCCGCAGGGAGTCCTGGGCCTGGACCACGGTGTCGAGCGCGGCGTGCAGGGCCTTGGTGTCCGACGGGCCGGCGAGGTCGATCGCCACGGTCTCGATGTACGAGGGGCTGCCGGCGACCAACTGTTCGCGCAGCCACAGCCCGCGCTGTGCGGTGCTGAGCGGCAGGATCAGCGACGCGTCGTGGGCGGGCGCGCCGTTCGTGCGCCGGGCGAGTTCCCGTCGACGCGCACCCGGCGGTGCGGTGTTCCCCGTTGTCATGGGCCCTCCGTCCGGTCGAGGACCGCTAGCAGGTCCTCGACCTCGTCGTCGCTGAGCGTGTCGAGCCAGTCCGGGGCGGCGGTGGCGTCCGGCGCCGGTCCGGGTGGTGACGGCGGGTGCGGCGGGGCCGGGTGGCCGGCGCCGGGCAGCCGGAGGGCGGCGGCGATACGGCGGGGGGTGCGCTCCTCGAACAACACGGTGGCCGGCACCTCCACGGCGTATCGTCCGGTGAGTTCGGTGCTGAGCCGTAACACGCCGAGCGAATCACCGCCCAAGGCGAAGAAGTCGTCGTCGCGGCCCACCCGTCCCAGGCCCAGCAGAGTACCGAACGCCTCGGCCACGGCCGTTTCGCCGGCGCCAGACGGCGGTGTGTAGGCGTCGGCGAGGACGTTGTCCGGCGAGGGTTCGGCCAGTGCCGCGCGGTCCGTCTTGCCGCTCAGCAGCCTCGGCAGGCTGGCGAGGGGGACGAAGGACGTGGGCACGGCCGTCGGATGCAGCCGCTCGGCCAGGAACGCCCGCAGCTCGTGCGCGAGGGGGGCGGTGCTGGCGCCGAAGACCACATACCCGGTGACCGCGTCGGCCCGCACGCTCACCGCGGCCGCCTCGATCGCGGGGTGTTCCAGCATCGCCGACTCCACCTCGGCGGGATTGAGGCGGACGCCGCGTGTCTTCGACTCGCCGTCGTCCCGTCCGACGTACCGGATCAGGCCGTCCGCGCCACGGCGTACGAGGTCGCCGGTGCGGTACATCCGGCAGCCGGCGCCCTCGAACGGGTCCGGCAGGAACTTCTCCGCGGTGAGTCCCGGGCGCCCCAGATAGCCCCGGGCGAGCCCGATGCCGCCGATGTACAGCTCACCCGTCTCGCCGTCCGCCACGGGGCGCCGAGCGTCGTCGAGGACGTAGGCACGCGTGCCGTCGATCACCTCGCCGATCGGGGGGAGTTCGTCCGCGGGCCCGCGCGCAGTCAGGGGGACCACCAGGCGGACTCCCGAAGTCTCGGTGATGCCATAGGAGTTGACCACCTGGAAGGGCAGTTCGTCGGGCCAGACCCGCAGTTGCTCGCCACCGGTGATCAGCACCCGCAGGGCGGTGTCGGCGGGCCAGGGCAGTGCCATCAGCCGCTCACCGAGGCGGGTCACCGCGACGCTCCAGGTCACGCCTGCCCGAAGGAGCCAGGTCCGGACCGCCTCGGCGTCCCATTCGACGCCCTCATCGGCGACGGCGACCGCCGCCCCGGCCGTGAGAGGCGACCACAGCTCCCAGCGGGTGATGGCGAATCCGGGCGACGACAGCCAGCTGCCCACCGTGTCACCGGGGGCGAAGCCGTAGGTCCGGGCCGTCCACACCGCTTCGTTGACGATGCCGGAGTGCGGGATGCCGACGGCTTTGGGTTCACCGCTGGAGCCGGAGGTGAAAAAGATGTAGGCGATCCGTTCCGCCTCGGGGGCGTCGGCGAACCAGCGGTGGACGCGGCCAGCCGCCGCCTCCTCCTGGGTGATGACCCGGCCGGGGCCGATCGACAGGCGCGCCCCGGACAGGGCCAGCAGCCGTGCGACGCGCTGTGCGGGGAGCAGCGGGTCGACGGGCACGCAGGTGCCGCCGCACTTCCAGACAGCGAGGGTCGCCACGACCTGGTCGACGCAGCGTGGCATGCGCACCGCCAGCGGGACGCCCGGACCGGCGCCCCTCTCGGACAGGATCCGGGCCAGGTCGGTGGCCTGTGCGTCGAGTTCGGCGTAACTGAGCGACGTCTCCCCGCTGATCAGGGCAGTGGCACGCGGATGGGTGCGCGCCATGAGTTCGACGCGGCCGTGCGTGGTGGCCGGCTGAGGTGACGTCACCGGACTGTGGGTCATTGTCTCTGGGACCGCCTGTCGTCGTGATCAGTCCTGGCCGGCTTCTTCGGGGCCGAGCGGAGCCAGATCGGGCAGGACCTTCTCACCCAGCAGCCGTACGGTGCGCAGCGCCTCCTCGTGGGTGATCGATCCGTACCGGCAGTGGAGGCTGATCTCGGCCCCCGGGTACAGGTCGTGGATCCGGCGCAGCGTGGCTCCTACCTCGCTCACCCCGCCCACCACGACGTTGTCCTTCGCCATCAGGTCAGCGAGGGTGGTGCCGCGGGCGGACGCCTCCATGCGCTCATACCCCGGGTACTGCGCGGAGGCGGTGCCCCGCCAACTGCTGTACGCCTCGACCTGCTTGTCGCGGTACGCGGCGTAGTGCTCCTCGGCTCGTTCGACGGCCTCGGCGTGGCTCTCCGCCACATAGGCGTGGTAGCTGACGTGCAGCCGGTGGCTCCGGGAGTGGCCGTGCTCGGTCCTGGCCCGCCGGTAGGTCTCCAGCAGACCGGTCAGCTTCTCGTGGCTCGCCACCACTGGGATGATCATGAGGTTGTGGCCGTGGCGTCCGGCCCAAGTGAAGGTCTCGGGGGATGTCGTGGCCGCGATGAAGACGGGCGGACCGGGCCGCTCGACCGGCCTGGGCAGGATCGGGGGAAGCGGCCCGAAGCGGTGGAAGCGGCCCTCCCAGCGGAAATGGGAGTCCGTCCACAGGCGTTGGATCGCTTCGACGTTCTCCTCTAGGAGCGCCCGGCTGTCGTCCATGTCCACGCCGAACGCGGCAAACTCCGACGGCAGGAAAGCGCGTCCGAAACCGGCGTCCAGCCGACCGTGCGAGAGATTGTCCAGTACGAGCAGGGACGAGGCCAGCTTGATCGGATGGGTGAACGCCGGAGTCACCGCCCCGGTCACCAGCCGCACATGGCGTGTGGTCCGGGCCATCGCCGACAGGAGGGCGACGGGGTCGGGACTGTAGCCGCCCCACTCGTGAAAGTGGTGCTCGACCATCTTGACGTGACTGAACCCGAGTTCGTCCGCCTGCGCACCCAACTCCAGACACTCGTCGTAGAACCGGTCGGCCGTCATCTCCGCCGGCCCCACCGTGGGCAGGAAGTTGATGCCCAGCTTCATCCTGTTGACTCCCTCTCGCGATCGGACGCCGTCAGTGCCGTCGGCACGTAGTCTCGTACAGATTCCGGTACTGCTTGTCCGCGAACTCCAGCTTGGCCAGGGCGATGCCCGTCTCCACAGCGACCTCGTGCGGGATCAGCAGCGGTGCGGACGCCGATGCCTCGGCCATGAGCTGGGACTGGGCGGCGCGTTCCATGACGACGAAGAGCCACAACGCTTCGCCGATGCTGCGGCCACCCGTGAGGAAACCGTGGTTCTGCATGATGACTGCGGTGCCGTCGCCCATCGCCTTGACGACTTCCCTGCCTTCCTGGCGGGCGTTGACGAGACCCAGGAACTGCCCGTAGATGCCGTGCCGCTGGTACAGCACGCAGGCGTCCTGGGTGATGGGGTCGAGCCGACGGCCGAGGGAGGACCAGGTCTTGCCGTACATGGAGTGCGTGTGCGCGAAGGCGGCCAGATCCGGGCGGCTGCGGTGCAGTTCGCCGTGGAGCGGGTCCACCGAGGGGTTCAGGTCGCCGGTGCCGCGCAGCACGGCCCCTTCGGCGCCGACGAGCAGCAGGTCGTCGGGGGTCACATGGTGGAAGTCCAGACCGAACGGGTTGACCCAGTAGGCGTTGTCGTCCTCCGGGTCCCTGACGCTCACATGTCCGGCGATGCCTTCGCTGTAGCCGAGGACCGCGAGGAGGCGGATCGCCTCCACCAGGGACAGGCGCACCTGCTCCTGAGCTGGGGTGAGCGCCACGTCCGGGGCGGCGACGAGCGGTGTGGAAGTAGGCATGACACTCCTTGCGTCACGTGGCGGGGACGTCGTAGACACAGCGGAAACCCACCTCGTTGTGACGGTCCGTCAGCAGGTCCTTGCCGCGGTAGTAGGTGGACAGGCACACGGGGGGCGAGGTCCAGGTACCGCCACGTAGCACGTGGAAGGCCTCTGGGCGGTTCATGAACTCCCGATGGGACCGGCCGCGGAAGAAGGGAGCCATGTCCTCCCGGCTGAAGAAGTTCGTCCGGGTCAGCTCCCAGACGTTCCCCGCCATGTTCAGCAGACCGTACGGACTGGCACCCTCCGGGTAGGAATCGGCGGGGGCCACCGGGTTCTCCGGCCAGCTCACTGTCGTGGAGACCAGCAGCTCCTCAAGCTCCGCCAGATCCTTGATGTCGTCCTTGCCGTACGCGGTGAAGACGCTGCGCGCCTTTGCCTTGTCCCAGGTGTCGCCCCAGGGATAGACGCGCCCGTCCGTGCCGCGCGCCGCCTTCTCCCACTCGTTCTCCGAGGGCAGCCGTCCGCCGGCCCACCGGGCGAAGGCGTAGGCGTCGTACCAGTCGACTCCGACCACCGGGTTGTCGGGATCGTTGAAGCGCGGGTCGTGCCAGTGGGCCGGGGTGTAGTCCTTGCCTTCCGGCTCGTCCGGGTGGGAGAACTCACGGCGGCTTCCCACATCGGCGAGGAACTCGGCGTAGCGGCGGTTCGTCACCGTGGTCCGGTCGATGTAGTAGCCCGGCAACTCCTCGGCCCGCAGCGGGTTGTCGGTGTTGTCCATCTGGAACGGGCCGATCTCCTGCACCCGGGCGCCCGCGATGAACGGCCCGGCCGGGATGAGGACAGCATCGCTCAGATCGGGTTCTCGCTTCGCCGTCGCCACCTTGGCATGGAGGTCGGCGAAGTGATCGTTCTCCAGTCTGCGCAACTCTTCGTGGTCGGTCGACTGGAAGAAATTGATCAGCGCGTTCTTGGTGAAGGCGGCACCGCAGCCGACAGGCTTGCGCGCATAGGCCGGCCGGGTGAAGTTGCTGGGCCACCCGGAGACCCGGATCATATGCGGCACCGCTTCGGCGATGCGGTGCTGACCTGCGACTTTGATGGCGGTGAAGGCAACCCAGTCGACGTCGTCGTGGATCGCCTCACTGATCGACTCGCGGGCCCCCGGGTCGTCGAGGAAGCGGTCGGCCAGGGTCTGCACAGCCAGTCGTCGAACATTCCAGTCAGAATGCCCCACGGCCCACTCGCGCAATTCTCGAACGGCCAGATCCGAGGTCGCCGCACTGGTCAGCGTCTTCTCGATCTCCGAAATCCTGTCGCGATACTCCTGGCCGTCGAGGGACCTCAGGAGTGCTCCATCCGCAAGCTCGTGCAGCATTGCCTCACCTATTTATTGTCACGGTCTGCTCGACAAGTGCCGGGTGAACACAGAGGTTCACCCGGCACTCACCTACCTGCGGGCAGCGACTACCACTTCGTCGCGGCCTCGCCCGATTCGCGCGATGCCAGGAAGTCCTCGGCGGTCATGTCTCGTCACCTCCTTCGCAGCTAGCGGGAACTGCCAGCCGTGACTGATGTCCACGGCCGTTCAATGGGGGCCGGCCTCGGCAATGGGCCGACCATTTTCTGGGAATCGCGAAGGCAGCCGCAGAAGCGGGCGGCGCCGGAGTAGTGCAGACGCTGCTCATACCCTCGACGAAAAGACGGCTCACAAAGGCTCGATGTGCAGCCGGACCCGGTCAAAGGTCCACCTGAATGCTGCACCGAGCGGCCTTGCGGTGATCGACTCTAGAGCATGAATTCAGCGTTCAACCAGACCGTGCCCGAGATGAACATCGTCCGGCCCGAAACACCTTCCTCCCACTGCCTGGCTGCTGGTCGAGGGAGGGCGGGACACTCTCGCGCAGGTCGCGGGGGACGCTGTCGCGCAGGTCGCGGCGGGCTGCTTCGGCCCAGGCGCCGGCTCCGCGCGGCCGCAATGGGCGTGGCCGCACACCTGTTCAACTGTCCGTTTCACTCAGTTGAACAGGTGCGGGAGCGGGTGGTGAACGCTCTGGCGCGCGCCGAACTGTCCGGCGCGGCGTATGCGGTGGAGGGGCACGGCAGATCACACCGACGCCGGACCGGTCATGGACGATCGACCGGATCAGGCATTCGGGTTCAGGTACGAGTCGATCAGTGCACTCTCCAGCGAGCGCAGGAACCCGACGATCTCGTCGGACGAGAGAACCTCGGTGTCCACCCGCAGCGAAACGGAAATCTCATCGAACACGTCGAACGCCGTGAGGTAGAATCTCATGTCCTCCGATTCGAACTGCCTCAGCGGACTCAATGTCGTTTCGGACAGATACTCCCGCGCGTCGACCGAACGGGCATCCTGCGGTTTTCCGGCCTGCCACACCGAGTCTTCGTTCTCGGAAAAGGGAAAATTGAAGGCGCAGGAGATATCGACCTCGAAGCCATTCCGGTCGGCGAAGTCGCGCAACATCTCCGTGACGGCATCCGGATCGCATTCACACAGCATGGCGGAGCGAACCGCGGCCCGGTGGGCCGCCCTTGCGAGATCACCAGGTTTGACCCCACCGAGCTCCACAGAGACCGGCACGCTCTGCGCCAAGCGCCCGGAATGATGAACGGCGTCGTCGCTGAAGCGGTTGTGCGAGAAGAGCAGGAAGCCGATCCGGGAATTCTCACTGACGTTTCCCAGGAGAGTACAGGCATGGGCAAGAACAACCGCCCCCGGGCTCACCTTGTGCGCGCGCGACAGCGTCGACACCGCAACGGCGGCCGCTTTCGAGCGCATGGTGCATTCCTGGAAACGGAGCGTTTCCGGTGTGCGGCGAGGTGGGAGGGCAGTCCTGGGGAACCGCTCGACCTCGCGACGCCAGCGCATCACGGCTTTCTCCGAGTACGTCAGCCCCTCTGGGCTCTGCTCGTACTTCACCCTGTCGAGCGGATGCGAAACCTCCGCCAGCACGGACTGGGACTCACCCTCCGAGCGCGAGCGAAGCAGCAGTTCCAGCTCGCCCCGCACACGCTGCAACCCGAAGAAGTCCAGCGCCATTTCGAAGACGCCAAGAATCACCCACTTCGGTTTTCCGTTCTCCGTGACCACGGCGACCCGAACGGCCGGTTCAGGAATGGTGAACGGCATACGGGTCAGATCGGCTTCAAGCTGTCGAGCCATGCTGGCCGTCTCGGATGGTCCGGCCTCGCATATCGCCATGGACAACTCCCCCGCCGCGGAAAGAATCTGGACGGGTTCCCCGTGCTCGTCCACGCAGAATCTGCTGCGGAGCGTCTCGTGCCGTTCAAGGATGAAGGACAGGACCGCCATCACATCCTCCAGATCACAGCCGGCGGGGACTTCGACACCGGCGGCCAGATTGAGGTGCGCGTAATTGGGAGCCTGTGCGGCAACGGCCCGCCAGAGCCATCGCTGCGACCAGGTCAGGGGAATTTTTCCGGCACGTCGGCCTGAATACTTGATCCTCTTGTACGGGGATACAGCGCTCATCCAGACGTCCGTTCTCGCGAGTCGCCGGTTCTTTTGATCGGGCGCCACACACTAGAGGACCGCGCCCCCGATTTACCCCTTTTGGACCGTAAGTCGATGTCGGCAGGGGGTGAACGCCGTGGCCCGGCGGGCGGTGGGGGGCGGAAGTGCATGGTGTCCGGCTCGGCCCCGGCATGCCTCGATGTCGCCCACGCATCGAGGTCACCCGTATGGCTGGCCCGTACTGATCCCGTGAGTTACGCTCGCCCCCGGCATCCCGACAACATCAACAAAGACTCTCCGTCTTCATCGAAATGCCCAGAAACAATGGAAGGGAAGGCTGACCTTTTCGCCTCTCCTCACACCCACATCACCCCGACGCGTCGGCGTGGCACATCAGTCACTCCGGCAGCGCCGGGGACGCGCGCAATTGTCGGGTAACCGCCCTTCGTGGAGAACCGGTAGTCGCGGTACTTGAACATTCGGGTGGAAATCCGGGTGGAGAACGGTATCCGCCGCAACCGGCCGACACAAAGGCCACCGCAACCGGCCGGACCCGCTCCCGACCGGCTCCCTCTGTCGACCCCTCATGCACGCGCACGCCTTCACCACATGACAACGACCGCCCTGTATGCAGAGGAAGACGTCGTGATTCCTGAGCCCTCCTTGCCCGCTGCGTCGGCGGTGCCGTATTCCGGCTACGCGTCGATCGTCTCCCAGTATTTGCGTGACCTCGCCGACGGTGCGCTGCGCGTCGACAGCGATGCGGTCGGGGAGGTGGCGGCTTGCGTCATCAGGACGATGTCCGTCGGCCGGTCCGTTCTCATCGCCGGTAACGGCGGCAGTGCGACCACCGCCGACCACATGGCGTGCGACTGGTCGGCCGGTGGCCTACGCGCGGGGTATCGCGTCGCGCGAGCAACGTGTCTTTCCAGCAACTCCGCTTATGTCACGGCGCTGGCCAACGACATCGACTTCAGCCAGGTGTTCGCCGAGCAGATCAGGACCATCGGAATGAAGGGCGACCTGCTGATCCTGCTCAGTGTCAGCGGCGACTCCCCGAATCTGCTGGAGGCCGCCAAGGCTGCCCATGAGCGCGGACTGACCGTGGCGGCGCTGCTCGGCAATGCGGGCGCGGTCGCCCAGCACTGCGACGTGATTGTGGAGGCGGGCGCCGGGGACTACGGTCTCGCCGAGGATCTGCACCTGGCCCTGAACCACGCGATTGTCCGCATCCTCCAGGGCGGACGACCCCACCGCTACGACTCGTCGGTGTCGGCCGCGCCCCGCGGCGGCGGTGAGTTCCCGGAGTCGGTCTCCTTGCCGAGCGGGCGCGCTGATCTCGTCAGGGAGTAATCCAAAGTCGAAAGGTATGCCCGCCATGTCACCGGTATTGAGCGTCGTCGTGCCGATGTTCAACGTCGAGCCCTACATCTCCTCCTGCCTTGAGTCGCTGACGAATCAGAAGGTCACCGACGTGGAGATCGTCGTCATCGACGACGGGTCCACGGATGAAAGCCGCGCCATCGCCGAACAGTGGGCCCGCCAGGACTCCCGTATCCGCGTGCTCGGGCAACCGAACACCGGACTGAGTGCCGCCCGCAACGTCGGTGTGCGTGCGGCACGAGGGCGGTATCTCGCTTTCTGCGACAGTGACGACGTCGTGTCGACCACCGGGTACGCCTCGCTCGTCGAGTCCCTCGAAGCCACGGGGTCCGACATCGCCTCCGGAGACGTACGACGGCTGCACAGCGCCGGCGTACGACCGCATCCCGGATACCAGGACACGTTCGCCCATGACCGGCGCCGCACGCACATCCGTCGCGACACCTCGCTGGTACGGGACCGCATGGTGTGGAACAAGGTGTTCCGCCGCTCGTTCTGGGACGCGGGGGAATTCGTCTTCGAGTTGCCAGCGTACGAGGACGCGCCCGTCATGGTACGAGCGCACATCACCGCGTCAGCAGTCGACGTACTGTCAGAAATCGTCTACTTTTGGCGAATCCGCGAACAGGGCCCGCCGTCGGGGACGCAGCGGCGCGATGAACCGGACAACATCGCTGCCTGTATGCGGATGGTCGTCGACACTTTCGAAGTCATCGCGGAGCTCGCCCCGGAACTCATCCCTCCGTACGCGGAGGCCATGTGCTGCGGTGATGTGCGGCAAGCCCTCCGCGCGCTGCATCTGCACGACGACGCCACCCTGGGCGAGGCACTGTCGCTCGCTCGCTCCTTCGTCACGAGGCTTCCCGACAGTGCTCTCGACACCTTGCCGGAAACGGACCGGCACCTCATGACGTTGCTGGCCCAGGGTGACCTGGCGCGCATCCGTCAGGTCGTGGAAGACCCCGCTACAGCGGTGGATCACTATCGCGTCCTGTGAGAACCGCCGCGGCGCCCGCCCCGCCGCAGCGCGCTGCTCGGCACTTCTGATGCCCTCGTCCCCGCCCTCACGTGGCCTTGCCCGAACCGGCGACGGCCCAGCGACGGCCACGGCGATCGAAGGAGAACACCATGGCAGGCCACATGAGGGGAGTTGGCAGCCGAGTGCCCAGAGAACCCGGACCACTCGTCGTATCAGGTCCTGTCCATCTGAACCTGAACCGGGGGCCGCGGGGACTGCTGCTGTGCGACCGTGACGGCACAATCATCCGTAATCGGGATGACTACGTACTGAGCACGGAGGATGTCGAGTTCCTGCCCGGAGCCACGTCCGCCCTGCGCCGAGCTCACGAGGCCGGCCTTGCCGTGGTGCTCGTCTCCAACCAGTCGCCCGTGGGACGGGGCCTGCTCGACGCGGAGGAATGCCTGCGGATCCACCGCCATGTCACCGATGCTCTTCAGGCCGGTGGGGCGCCCGTCACGGCCAGCTATCTGTGCCCGCACGCCCCCGCCGACGACTGCGTCTGCCGCAAGCCCCGCCCCGGCCTGGCACTGGCCGCGCTGAAGCGGTTCGGGGCACCCACCCACCGCGCGTGGCTGGTGGGCGACAGCAGGGAAGACATGGGGGCCGCGGTCGGGGCGCGGGTCAGAGGCGTACTTGTACGCACCGGTCGCGGTGCCCGCCACGAACCCGACGTCCGGGCCGATCGGGCCCTGACCGGGGTGCGGATCGAGGACGATCTCGCGGCCGCGGTCCAGCTCGCCGTCAGCGACGGTGCACGTGCCCACCCCGAACCCTCGAACTCCGTACATCTGCCGCCCGTGTCCGACTTGGAGGTATGAGCCCAGTGAAGGTCATAGTCACCGGAGGGGCCGGGTTCATCGGATCCCATGTGGTCGACGCGTTGTGCCACGAACAGCACGAGCTCGTCGTCATCGATGACTTCTCCACCGGACGGAGGGAGAACCTGGCGCGTGCCACGGCCCTGCATCCGAATCTGCGGGTGGTCGAGGCAGACATCCGCAGCCCGGAAGCAGCCGCCGCCGTCGAGCAGTTCGCCCCCAAGGTACTGGTCCATTTCGCCGCGCAGATGAGCGTCAAGGTATCCATGCGGGATCCGGAACTCGACGCCTCGGTCAACGTCCTGGGCCTGCTCAACCTCCTGGAGGCAGCGCGCCGCTCGGGCTGTCGCAAGGTCGTCTTCGCATCCAGCGGAGGCACCGTCTACGGCGCCCCGGGGCCGGCCGCGGCACCACGCGACGAGTCGGATCCCCGGGTGCCCCAGTCCTTCTACGGTCTCACCAAGTCGGTGTCCGTGGACTATCTGAGGCTCTACCGCGAGCAGTACGGCCTCGAGTACGCAGCGCTCGCCCTTGGCAACATCTACGGTCCGCGGCAGGACCCGTACGGCGAAGCCGGTGTCGTCGCCATCTTCGCCGGGCGCATGCTGGACGGCCTGCCCTGCGTGGTCAACGGCGACGGGCTGACCACCCGAGACTTCGTCCACGTGAGCGATGTGGTCGGGGCCGTGACGAACGCCTTGCGCACCGGGCACGGTCTGATCAACATCGGCACCGGCACACCGACCTCCGTGCTCGACGTACACGCATCCGTGGCCAAGGCCGTCGGCAGGGACGACCGGCCGGAGTTCGGCCCGGCCCTGCCCGGCGAGGTCCGCCATGTCGCGCTGCGCGTCGACCGCGCCGGACGGGAGCTGGGCTGGCGGGCACGCGTCGCGTTGGACGAGGGCGTGGCGACGGTCGTCGACTGGATGCGTGACGCGGAGTCACCTCGCGTCGAGGCGGTGCCATGAGGGCTGTGAGCTTCCGCCCGGCCGGGCGACGGCCAGCTCTCGGGAGCACCGCCAGAAGTACGCTGAAGGGAGCTGGGAGCTTTCAATGACCGCGGCACTCGACAACCCGACACCCACCGGCACGGCTCGAACGGCGAGGTCCGGGCAAGAGCAGTCGGCGTCCTGTCCACTCGCTCCCATGGCCGTCATGGCACGTGCGCCGCTGCGCGTGTCCCTGGCCGGTGGCGGCACCGATCTGCCGAGTTACGCCCGTGACCACGGAGGCCTAGTGATCAGCCTGGCCATCGACCGTCACGTGGGCGTCTCCGTCTTCCCGCGCGAGTTCTCCGGTGGCGTGCGGGCGAGCTGGGAGGGAACGGAACAGGTGCTCGGTGCCGCGCAGTTGGGGAACCCTTACGCGCGCGAGGTCTTCCGCCGCGCCGGGGTCACCGGTCCGCTCCAGGTCGCGTCGTTCTCGGACGCGCCCTCTGGCACCGGCCTCGGTGGATCGGGGGCCTTCACGGTCTCCCTGTTGCACGCTCTGCGCCATGCGCGTGCCGGCGGCGGGCCCCAGCCGGACGGTCTCCCCCACGTCGACCGCACTGCCCTCGCCGAAGACGCGGCCGCCGTGGAGATGACGGACCTCGGTCGTCCCGTGGGTAAACATGACCACTACATGGCCAGTTACGGAGGCCTGCGCGCGCTGTACATAGGGCGTGACCTCAGCGTTCGTCCCGAAGAGCTGCCCTTGTCGCGGGAGTGCGTCGAATACGTCAACGAGAGGCTGCTGCTCTTCTACACCGGGTTGTCGCGGGATGCGGGCACTGTACTGGAGGACCAGGCGAACCGGACCGCCCGCGGGGACAGCGGTGTCCTGGCGTCGCTGGACGCCATGCGCGCCCTCGCCACGAACATGCTCGAAGCCGTACGGCACGGGCGACTGGACGACATCGGCCCGATTCTTCATGAGCACTGGACCAACAAGGTGCGGATGAGCCACGGCATCACCAACCCCCGGATAGACGTGCTCTACCGCACAGCCCGCGCCGCAGGAGCGGAGGGCGGAAAGCTGCTGGGGGCGGGCGGGGGCGGCTTTCTGCTCGTGGCCGTCCGCAAGGGGCAGGAGAACGCCGTGCGGGCGGCGATGCGGGAGCAGACGGCGAGGGAACTGACGTTCGGTCCGGACACGACGGGCTCCCAGGCCGTCGGTCTGGCTCTGTGAAGACCAGGCAGACGGAGGCAGACGGAGGCAGAAGACAGCGACAGGAGACGGCGACAGATGATCGGGAGATCCCCCGAAGCAGGCTGGCAGGCAACCACCTACGGAACGGGCCCAGCAAGCGACCCGGGCCCGGTGAGTGATCCGGTCTCCGACCAGATGGGCCCGGTAAGCGATCCCGTCACCGCACGGGTCGGATTCGACCCGGTCACCGCACGAGTCGGCTTTACATCCGGCAGTCGCTCGGCGCGCCCCGACATCGGGGTGGACAACTGCCCGTTCTGCCCCGGCGGAACCGAGTGCCCGGACCAGTTCACCACCTGGGCCTTCCCCAACCGGTGGCCCGCCATAGCGCCCGGTCGCTGCGAGGTGATGGTGCACAGCCCCGATCACACACTGGATTTCGCCACCATGACGCGCCCTCAGGTTCGGGCCGTGGTGGACATGTGGGCCGAGCGGAGCCAGCTCATGGTGCGTCATACCGATGTGAGATGCGCCCTCGTCTTCGAGAACAGAGGCAAAGACGCCGGGGCCACGGTCGCGCACCCGCACAGTCAGTTGTTCGGCCTGCCTCTGGTGCCCCCGTTGCTGGGCACCGAGCGGGTCGCCTCCCGCGAGAACTGTGCCGTATGCGCACCGGGGCCGAAGCCGCTGCTCGTTCGTACTGACACACACTGGATTACCCGCATCCCGCAGGCACCGCCCGCACCGTACACGCTTCGTCTGTCGCCGCTACGTCATGTGGCAGGCATCGACCAGCTCACGGACACCGAGCGGGACGGGCTCGCCGACGCGCTGGGCAGTGCCGTACGCGGACTCGACGCGGTTTTCGCGCGACCGATGCCGTATCAGCTCTGGCTGCACCGCACCGCCGAGGCTGGCGGACATCTCACGGTGACCTTGGCCGGACTGTTGCGTTCCCCGGGCAGGGTGCGGATACCGGGGGCGGCCGAGCTGGCGACCGGTCTGGCGTTCACCCCTGTCGACCCCGCCGTCGCGGCGGCAGCGCTGCGTGACTGATCCTCCGCCTGGCGCTCCTGGTGACGAGCCCGGCTGTCGGTGACGCCTGCAAAGACAGGGTCAGCACCGGTGCCTGCGCTCCTGGCAGAACAAAGAGCAGCAGCCGAGTGTCTGTCCCGGCTCACTCCCGGGGCGGGTCACACCCATCGAACCTGGCAACCAAGCTGCGGACCTGCCCCGCACACCGTCGCACCGTCCACCCTGTGGGGCTTGCGGACGGTGTGCGGGGCAAGCTATTCAAAGTGGCGTACGCCCAGGAGGACCACTCAGTCCGGCGCCTACAACTCGTTGCGTTGTTCCAGGCGTTCGGCTATGACGGCCCAGGTGAAGGAACACTGCTTCGCCAATGCGGCCATTTTCTCGGCGCAGTGCGCGGGAACCGACTCGGCGACTTCCTCCTCCAGTCGATGCGCCCGCAACAGAGTGAGTAGATTCCGGCCGAACTGCGTCAGGTTGAGGGAAGGATCCTTGCTCAGTTGCTGCCAGAAGAGCGCCAAGTCCGGTGCGGAGAGAGCGGACGCGGCCGACACCCTGTTGACGACACTGCTCTGCACTCTTTGCGCGGCCGCCACCTTTGCGGGCACGGTGTGGTCTTTGCCCTCTCGTAAACGACGGCGAACGTCATTTACGGTCCCCAGGGACAAGCCGACTTCCCGGGCGACTTCGCGCAGCGAGATGTCCGGTCTGGCCGTCATGATCTCTGCGGCCTTGCGTCGTCCCTCTGCCGTGCTCAACGGCCGGACCCGCCCGTCACGCCCCACTCGCCCGGCCAACTGAGCGGAATTTACCACGGAACGGCGCGTTTTGCCGACGGTCTGCGCCGAGACCCCCACCGTGGAGGCAATCGCGCGATCCGACCACTCCGGGTGCGCCCGCAGGATGCGCGCGACTGCGGCACGGCGGTCGGAGGCGGTCAGGGGCAGCCCATGCGCATTGTTGGCCTTGACGGAATGGATGAAGGCTTCCTCTTCGGTTCCGTCGAACAGACGGGCCCTGATCGAGGTGTCCCCCCTGGCTATCGCCGCGGTTAGACGATGCCGGCCATCGATCACCTGGAGAGTGGCCCGATGAACGATTATGGGAGGAAGCATGCCTTCCGCATCGGCGATGAGTTGTACATGCGCTTCATCAACCCCGTTCAGTCGCGGGGAGTCACCTAACTGAATCCTGTCAACCCCGAGGAGAACGACAGGGCCCTCATCGTCGATGGTGAACGGCCGCTGTTCACTCCGGTCCGCAGATGCGCCGTCGATGCGGCTACAGGTGTCTTCGACAGTAACGTCAAGCAAGGGCCACCTCACTCCTGGTGTAACAGCTTGTGCAACACTAGCCCGAAAGCGCTTTCCTCGGTGCCCCTTGAACCTTTCCCCGGTCCGTGGTGGTTAATCTCGATCTTGCATGGAGGACCCGTCAGGTCAGCGGTGCTGGCGTGCCGTCTCGATAGGGTTCTCGTGCTGGTCGGAGCGGAGATCAGTAGCACGTGCTCGTCTGTCAGGGACGTCTTCTGCGGTTCCCGGATGTGGGCCTCGGCTTGCCGCGTAGCGTCGGCCGCGGGAGGGATCGTCATCGTGGACGTGCTGACGTGGACCATCGAGCAGCGGATGTACCTGACCGAGCGGGCTGAGTTGCTGCGCAAGGAACTGGCGGAGATCGAGGTGGAGGTAGCCCGGCTAGAGGCCGCCGAAGTCGTCTTCGGGCAGTGGGCGGAAGCGACCGACGGCGGGCGACTGCCGTCCGGCATCATCGAGCCGGAGCGGGTGCTGGCTGGTCCGGGTGCGGACGGAATGCGGCTGGTGCCGGACCGTGTCGAGGGCGTGGGGGTGGAGGTCCCCACCCCGGAGTACCGGCGGATCATGGAGATCGTGGCCGGTTCGGATGGTTTCCGGTGATGGCCAGGGATGTCGCGGTCGCGCTGGGCAGGGAGACGACACCGGCGAAGGCGTAGCCGGTCCGCGGGCAACTGCGCAAACTCGCCGACCGGGGCTGGACCTCGCGGACCGGCGCGGGACGCTATCCGACGCGCTGACCGGCCAGGGCAGTGGTGGACCGGCCGATTCCGGCCGTAACAAAACGGCTCCCGGCGGGAGTTGGTGAATCTGTGACGAAAAACCAGCCCGCTGAAGGCCCTCAGGATGTTGTCCACCAGGTCCGTCTCCCGCTGTCGAAGCGGACCATCGATCTCGTCGCCGGCCTGACACGCCACCGGCGCAACCAGCTGGGCACCCGGTGACGCAAGCTCGCCCCGTCATCGGGTTGGGCCCAACTCGCCGGTTCCGATCCTGCCCGCCCCGATGAACCGCCCGGCCTGCTGAACCGGCCGCGCCGCCTGCCCGACCCACACCGCCTGCGGGATCGGCGCCGCCCCCTGCCGTATGGCTTGGCCTTGGCTGAACAGGCCACGGCGTAGAACTCAACGACGACGAACTGGTTCGAGCGGACACGCAAGGTCCTCGACGGCACCGGCAGCGAGCCGGACACGCGCCCCGGCGGCTGCCGATGTGCGGTCCTGCACAACCCCATCGACGGACTCGACATCGTCGCCACCGTCATCCGCCAGGACGGCCGCTGGGCGCGGCTGCTTCGACACTCACTTCCCTGCGCGGACTTCGTCTGCGATCACGGCCTCGGCGGACCGCGATGACCTCAGGTCGTCTATCACCCATCTCCGGCGAGGCCAAATCGCGGATTCCGCGGATCCTCTCTCCTCGACGGCCCGACCACCCGGGCTCCCGTTCGCCACTCCCTTCGAGGTAGACGCCGTGATCGCCCACTTGCAGCGTGCCAGCCATACCGCCGGCCTCCTTGAGTACCTGTACGGGCCAGGCGAGCGCGGCAACCACACCAACCCCCGCCTGATCGCGGGGGACGGCCACGGTGCCCCGATCGAGATGCTCGCCCAGACCGACGCGCCGGCGTACCTGGCCCACGCCCTCGACACACCCGTCGAGCGCCTCGGGACCCGAGCTCCCGAGCGGCCGGTGTGGGTCTGCTCGGTCCGCTCCGATCCCCGGCACCCCGACCCGACCGACGCGCAGTGGGCCGAGGTGGCCCGCCGGATCGTGGCGGCCACCGGCATCGCCCCGGAGGGCGATCCGGACGCCTGCCGGTGGATCGCCGTGCGCAACCAGCCCCGGCAAGTGCACGTCGTGGCAACCCTCGCCCGCGAGGACGGCAGCCTCCACAACACCTACCGCGACGCCTTCCGTCTCCAGACCGAGTGCCACCACATCGCTACCGAACTCGGCCACCTGCCCCCGGCCCCGCGCCCGACACCCCGCGCCCAGGAGGCCCACGTGCCTGCCCCCTACATCACCATCAGCGCAGAGCCCAGCGGCAGCGTCTCGGCGAAGGGCGCCAGCGACGACCTGTCCACCACGCTCCTCAAGCACGCCGGTTTCCAGCAGATCGAGGACTGGTACGGCCGCCGCCACCGCTTGGCGACCACCACCCCGCAGGCTGAGCGCGTCGCCATCGCGTCCCACGCAGCCGAGATGCTCCGCGCCGCCCGGTACAGCGTCGATCTGGACCCCGACCTCGACACGAGCCGGTTGACCAGCCCGGCCAACCCTCTCGGGCTCTACACCGCCGGAGCCGAAGTCCTCCGGCTGACCGACCAGATCAGGGCCGCCGAGAACGGTGCAGGCCTTGCCCAAGCGGTCGATCACCTCCTTCATCCCGAGCACGGCGTCCTGGAACGCCTCCGGGAAGCTCTGGAGACGGCAGGCGAACAGATCACCGACCTCGACGACGAGGCGTACGCGCTCGCCGACCGGTTCGGCTTCGCCGCGGAGTTCGTCAGCGCGGCGCAATCAGAACTCGTCGGAGCGGGACGCGAACTGCACCGTGTCAACGACTCGCGGCAGGACCACGCCGGGGCGCGGACGCGGTCCCCAGCCCCGCCCGACGCACGAAGCGCGGCTCTCGCCACGTCGCCCGCGGCGGACAGGGCCAAGGCGTCTTCGGCGCTCGGAACTCCGTCTCCGGAGATCGGTACCGCCGTAGGTTCGCCGCAGGTCTCCAGCCCTCGGACCCGTTGATCCCGATCCTCTCCCCTCGTACCCCCCTTCGGCGGTCTGACGTGTGCCTACCTCATGCGGACAGCCATCGACGCTCTGGCCAGCGCGTCCGCCGTCAGACCGGCCAAGGTCCGAGGGTCTGTCCAACCCACCCGGCACCGACCCACGCACCGCGCCCAAGGAGGAACAGTGCCCGAGTTCTACCCGAGCATCGGCGACGCCGTAGGCGCCGCGATGCAGCACAACATCCGGCTTGCCTACGGCCACAAGGCGTCCGGCCCCGACGCGTCCCTGCAGGCCCGACACCTGCCCCACCCGTCGGCCGCCCCGTACTCCGTCCCGGGGATGACAGCCCGGCTCACCGAGATGGCAACGCCCCATGAGGTCGCCGGAATCATCAAGGAGGTCAACGGAGCGCTTGGGCCCCCCCAGCTGACCGAGCTCGTGGCCGCGGCGGCCGACTGGACCCGAGCCCGGCTGACCTTCGAGAACCCGCACCACAACCCGACCTTCGAGACGTGGACACGGCTGGCCGCCGCCACCCGCATGCCGCGGGACGTCCAGGAGCAGCTGGTGGTCGCCGGGGACATGATCGGCGCGTGCCCTGTGCAACTCAGCGACCCCAAGTACCGCGACGAGGTGCCCGCACTGCGGACCAGGGAGCCGCTAAGCGATGTCCTCGGCAACGACGCGGTCGCGGACAACGAGCCGCCCGCCATCCAGAACCCGGAAGCGGACCGATGCCGAGCCGCCCGCGCCTCCTCCCCACACGCCGGCACCCAGCGGACCGCGCCCTCCGTCGACGCGACATCCGAACCACCCACCAGCGCCTCACCGCCCCGGTCGCCGCGCACGCGATGACCTCGGCCTGACTTCGACCTCCGCCCCCTTCCCGGAGCAGGAGCTGCCCCGATGACCAGCAGAAGAGCGCCGCGCGCCCCGCCTCGCCTTGTCCGTTCTCCCCCTTGGACCCGCCATGTCCGCACCACGTACCAGCGCGCCCTCGGCCACCACCGGCTCCGACGCGCTTCTCTACCTCCTGTTCGGCGTCCTCGGCGCCGCCATCGCCTTCGGCTCCCTCGCCTGGCTGACCGGCAACCTCACCAACTCTTTCGTCGGCACCGGCCCCTGGGCGCCGTTCGAGGCCACCAACTCGCTGTTGCACCCCGACGTGCTGTGGCCGCATCTGAGCCCCACCGCTCTGCTGGTCGGCGCGCGGCTCGTCCCCGGGCTGCTCTCCGTCTGCCTCACCGTCACCGGCCTGGTTGTGTGGCTGCGGCTGCGCGGCGGTGCGAAGAACGGCCTCGCCCGCAGGCGAGATCTCGCCCCTCTGATGAACAAGGAGATCGCCGCCAAGGCGAAGAGCCTGCGGCCGAGCCTGTCCGGCCTCAAACCGAAGGAGGTCGCTCCCGCGGACCGCGGAATCCTCGTCGGCACACACTCCCCGGGCCGGGCCGAAGTCCGCGCCTCCTGGGAGGACGTGATCGTCGCGATCATGGCCCCGCGCTCCGGCAAGACGTCCGGGCTGGCGATCCCCGCGATCCTCGCCGCTCCCGGCCCCGTACTGCTGACCTCGAACAAGGCAGCGAACGACGCCTTCACCGCGACAGTGGACGCCCGCGCCAAGGTCGGCACGATCTGGACGCTCGACCCGCAGCAGATCGCCCACCACCCGCGCGAGATGTGGTGGGACATCCTGGCCGACGCCCGCGACCTGGCCGGGGCGAAACGTTTGGCCGGACACTTCGTCGCCGCCAGCGTCGACGAGTCCAGCGGTGCCGACTTCTGGTCCACCGCCGCGAGCAACACGCTGGGCGCACTGTTCCTGGCCGCCGCCAGCCACCGGCGCCCGATCACCGATGTCCTGGCCTGGCTCGCCTCCCCCGCCGACCGCACTCCGGTGGACCTGCTCACCGACGCGGGCCACGAGGCGGTCGCCGCCCAGCTCCAGGGCACCGTCAGCGGGGCCACGGAAACGCGGGACGGCATCTACGAGACCGCGCGGCAGTACGCGAGCTGCCTGCTCGACCCGGACGTCGCCGCCTGGGTCACACCCGACAAGCACCTTCCCGAGTTCAAGCCCTCCGCGTTCGCCACCTCCCGCGACACGTTGTACCTGCTCAGCAAGGACGGCGGCGGCTCGGCGTCGGCGATCATCGCGGCGGCGGCCGACGCGGTGATGCGCGCGGCCGTGGTCGTCGCCGAGCGCTCCGGCGGGCGGCTCGACCCGCCCGCCCTGTGCGTCCTCGACGAGGCAGCCAACGTGTGCAAGATCTCCGATCTCCCCGACCTGTACAGCCACCTGGGCTCACGGGGCGTGATCCCGATGACGATCCTGCAGTCCTACCGGCAGGGCCAGCGGTGCTGGGGCGAGGCCGGCATGGACGCACTGTGGAGCGCGGCCACGGTCAAGATCGTCGGCTCCGGGATCGACGACATCGACTTCGCCGACAAGCTGAGCCGCGCGATCGGGGAGCACGAGGTACGGACCGTCTCCGTCTCCCGCTCCGACAGCGGCAAGTCGACGTCCGTGTCCATGCGCACCGAGCGGATCCTCGCCCCCGACGCGATCCGTGCGCTGCCCAAGGGCAAGGCACTCCTCTTGGCCACCGGCCTACGCATCGCGCTGCTCGACCTCAAGCCCTGGTACAAGGAGTCGTCGGCGAAGACCATCGCGCCTGCCTCCGCCGCCGCCACGGCCACCATCACCGACCGCGCACTCGCGAAGGCGAACAACTCCGGCTTCGGGCGTGCGGCATGAGCGGAGTCTGGGACGTCCCCGCCGCCGAGCGCGTCGCCGTCCTCCGGCGCGAAGCAGCCCACCACCTCGAGTCCGGAGCGCGGGAACTGTCGGATCTGGAACTCCTCAACCGGGCCTACGAGTCCGTCGTCCGCGACCGGATCGACACCCGCGACGCCCACATGCGCCTGCTCACCGATCTACGCCACCACGACGACCGGGTCCGCGCCGGGGCCGTGGCCGGCTTCCGCCCCCAGATCGACCGCATCGCCCGCCACGTTGTCAGCGAACACCTCAAGCCCTACTGGCAGTTGGTCCACCGCGTCGAACACCTGCCGGAACGGCTCTCCGCCAGGGACATCAAATCGCTGCGGTCCCAGGCGACGTCGGTGCGGCACTGGCTACGCCAGGACGAGCCCGCCGAGGACCGGCTCGACCCCGGCGACGCCCGGGAACACCTCAGCACCCTGCGCACCGTCCTGGCCGCGCTCAAGGGACGCCGGGACGTCTCCACGGATGACGCGGGACGCGGCTCTCAACGACGGACCGCTGCTCGACCTGTTCGAGGTCGGCACACCCGGACCGCTGCCCGAGCCCGCCCCACCCGTCTTCGCCGGACCCGGCTGGACAGTCCACGCCCACATGTGGACCTACCAGCCGGCACCCGACGACGGCTTCGTCACCGCCGTCCGGCTCGGCGACGAATGGCGTATCGACCTGTGGTCCCCCGCCGGCCCCCTCCTCGCAAGCGGCACCGCACCCGAGAACGACGTCGCCGCCCTCGCCGAAGCCCTCGTCGCTCGAGCCCCGGCCTGGACCGCAGACCGCTCCGACTACGCCTGGCGCCGCTTCACCGACACCGCCAACGCCCTCCGGCACACCGACGACACCTCCCCACTAGTCCGAGCCGCCACCGCACGCACCACGACACCCCACCGCCCCACACCGCACACCCCACCGCCCGCCGCGTCGTCCCTCCCGGCGTCCGCGCAGACGGCTCTCGACCGCGACCATCGCCGCTGACGGAGGGCACGCCGCTGCTCGGCCAGGCGTATCCGCACCGCAGTCGCCGACCTCTGGACCAGGCACCGATCGACCGGGTCACCGCCTACGAGTGGTCCGGACGTCAGGGCGACATCTTCGACGCGCTCGCGGACGCCGAACTGGAGAACGGCGATCCGGACGGCTGCTCGCCCTGGTCCTGCCGCTCCGGCAGCCCCGTCCGGGCCGACGTTCGACCTCACGGCCTGCCCCTCCCCTCTACCTGCTCAGGAGTCCCCTCATGTCCTCGCGCACTCCATCCCCTCTTCCGGCGCATTCCGAACGCCTCGCCCGGTCACCGGTCGTCCGAAGCGGTGGCCAGTGGTGGCTGGTCACCGGTACCGGATCGATCCTCGCCACCGATCCGACGTTCACCGGCGAGCTGGACCGCTTCGCCGACGCGCTGACCGCCGCCGACCAAGCCGTCGCCGATCTCCGCTCGCAGCAGGACGACCCGCCGACTCCCCGCCCCGGGCGGCAGCGATGAACCCGCTCCTCAGTGCCGAGCAGGCGGTGCTCGGCTCGGTGCTGCTCGACCCCGGCCAGCTCGCGCACCTGGACTGGCTCGCGCCCGATCACTTCTACCGGCCCATCCACCAGGCGCTGTTCGCCGCCTTGCGCAAGCTCCGGACCGAGAGCCATCCCGCCGTGGCGACCGGAGAACGCGTGCCGCTGTCCTGGGTGACGGACGCCGTCGCCGAGGCCAGCAACCATGTCCGAGGGCTGACCGCCGTGTATCCCCACACCCTGATCTCGGCCTGCCCGCGACCCGAGCACGCCCCGGTGTACGGCCGGATGGTGCTGGAGGGAGCGATCCACCGCAGCGTGACCGCGCACGCGATCCGCCTCCACCAGGCAGCCCGCGCCGACGCCCTCCAAGGTGCGGTGGAAAAAACGCTGCACCATGCGGACGTCCTGGCCGGGGTGCTCGAAGACCTCGCGCACCGCTGGGGGTCCGAACCGCGCCCGGTCGCCCCGGCCACACCGCCCCCCACCACTCCCGTCGCGCCGCCGCCGGCACGAGCGGACCAAGTCGCCGAAGACGAGCAGTTCCTGCTGGCGGTCCTGGTCGAGCAGCCGAAGGCGATGGACGAGGTCGTCGGCTGGCTGCGACCCGGCGACTACGCCGACCCCGCCCACGGCCAGCTGTACCGCTGCGTAGGAGCGCTGCACCACCGCGGCGAACCCATCGACCGGATAACCGTGCTGTGGGAAGCCCAGCGGCGCGGTCTGCTCGCCGACGGCACGCTGACCGCCGAACAGCTAACAGCCCTCTGCGACGGCGTCGGCGCCGGCAGCGCCGAGTGGCTCGGCGAGCAGATCATGCGCTCCTCCGTCGCCAGTACGGCTGCTGCCTCCGCCCGTGCCATCCGCGCCCTGGCCGAGAACGAGACCCTGGCCCCCGGACGGCTCATCAGCCACGCCCTGCACGCGCTCGGGCCGCTCGACAACGTGCGCGCCCGCTGGCAGACCGCGAACGGCCACCACGCTCCGGCGCCGCCCCCCGCGCCGCCGACCGACGGGCCCCCGACGGCGCAGGTCCACGCCGCGCTCGCCCGCAGCACGGCGCAACCGGCCGCACGGCCCTCGGAATGCCCAGGCCCTGCCTCCACTTCATCAGCCGCACGACCGCCCTCGCGTGCCCACGGCTGAGCCGTCCTCACCCACCCACCAACCCAGCCCATCCGACCGTCCCCACCTTGGAACGCCCCGTGGACAACACCCCACTCTCCGACGCCCTGGCCCTGCGCGCCACGGCCTCCGCATTCGACGCCCAGCGCGGCAAGCTGCCGGTGCCGGGAGACACCCACCGCTCACCCGATGTCGTCGCCGTCGCCCGCCAGATCTCCGAACTAGGAAAGCTGGTGACCGCTCTGGGCGACGAGGTCCTCTTCCGCGCCGTCGACCAGGACCAGGCGCCCCACACCGCTCGCGTGATCACTAACTTCGCCGCCGCCGTCGAGCCTGCGGGCGAAGCGGCTTCCGCCCTGGGAGCGGTGGCCCACCAGCTCGCCTTCCTGAACCAGACCGAAAGTTTGCGCGACCAGCCCGACGCCAGGGATGCCCGGGAGGCAGCAGTACGGGTGATGGAGGAAGCACTCGCCACCGCCAGCGCGGCACTACACGACGGGGCCAATTCCCTGTACGCCGCATCGGCAACGGTCTCTCCCCCGTCCGCGCGGCTCCAGGCTGCCCGCAGCCGGTCCGCGACCACCGCGCGTTCTCCGGGTTCGCCGCCGCCCAACGTCGCCACGGCGGTGGCAGCCCCCTCGGACCGAATCGCACGCGGCCGGTGACATGGAACCCACCACCGCACGAATGCCGTTGATCGGCTCGCTCTGCTCGGGTTACGGCGGTCTGGACCTCGGGGTCCAGACCGCGCTCGGCGGCACCGTGGCCTGGCACGCCGAGATCAACCCCGACGCCGCGCGCATCCTGGCCCGGCACTGGCCCGACGTGCCCAATCTGCAGGACATCACCGCCGTCAACTGGGCCGATGTGCCTCGGGTGTGTGTCCTGACAGCCGGCTTCCCCTGTCAAAGACGTCTCCGTCGCCGGCCGCCGGGCCGGACTCAACCCCCACACTCGCTCGGGGCTGTGGCTGCACGTCGCCCGTGCGGTCGAAGCCCTCCGCCCATGCTTGGTGGTAATCGAGAATGTCCGAGGTCTCCTCACCTCGCCCGCCGGTTCCCCTGGCGACGTGGAATTCTGCCCGTGGTGTCTGGGAGACGACCCAACCCAGCCTCCTGTGCGGGCACTTGGTGCCGTACTCGGCTCCCTGGCCGATCTCCGGTACGACGCGAGGTGGCTCGTGCTTCGTGCCTCCGACGTCGGAGCCCCCCATCGTCGCGAGCGCACCTTCCTCGCCGCCTGGCCCGCCGAGCACCCTGCTCAAGACCCCGACGAGCAACATCGGCAAGAACGGCGGCTCCCAGCACCCGTCGAAGAGGAAGAGCGGCGGCCACGGCCCGAACCTGGCCGACGAGGTGGAGTGGCTGCTGCCCACGCCGAAGGCGTCGGACGGGATCAAGGGCTCGCCGAACCAGCGGCACGGCAACGGGGACATGACGCTGCCGAGCGCGGCAGCGTCGCTGCTGCCTACCCCGAGGGCGAGCGACACAGGCACCCCGGGCCGCCGTCCGGGCAAGGGCTGGCGCCCGCCCCTGTCGGCGGTGGTCCTGCCGCTGTGGGCGGAGGCAGCCCCGGAAGCGGAGGGACCGACGGGCGATGGGGAGCGTACGCCTCCGCCATCGCCCGGTGGGAGAACCTCACCCGCCCCGCGCCGGCGCCCACCGACGCTGCCGGACGCCTGCGCGCCGACTTCGTGGAGTGGATGCAGGGCCTGGCTCCCGGCTGGGTGACCGCCACTCCGGGACTCGGCCGACCGGCTCAGCTCACCGCACTCGGCAACGGCGTGGTCCCCCAACAGGCCACCCGAGCCGTGCGGTTGCTGGCACCGCCCTTCCCAGGCTGCCCCCGCTGCACCGCGTCGTAGCGCCCCACTACCCGGTTTCCCCGGCCGCGCCAAATCGCGGAATCTCCGCATCCTCCTGCCCATGCCGACCTGCGAAGGGAGCACCGCCGTGACCTCCAGACGAGCGCGCCGCACGTCGCCCCTGCCCTGCTCGCTCACTCCCTTGGATCCGCTATGTCAGACCCCAGCAAGGCCACCCCCGAGCTCGAGCCGTTCCGCGTTCCCGACGGCGACCTCGACGATCTCGCCAGCACCCTCGCCAAGACCATGGCGGAGGTACGCCAGCACGGCGTCATCCTCGACCGCCTCGGCTCCGAGCCCGTCTCCACCCCTCAGCCCACCGCGGACACCTCCACCGCAGGCGCTGCCGGTGCCGACAAGGCCAACGTCCCGGCCTCGGTGTTCATCCTCGCCCTGGGCGGCAAGGCGTACGCCGTCGAGCTGGCCGCACTCAGCGACTGGGTGAACCACCTGTTCCTGCCCGTCTACGGACGGGAGATCAGCACCACCCGGCCGTGGTGCGACCAGTGGCACGAGCACCCCGAGGCCGTCGCCCGGCTGCACGCGCTCTGGCTCGCGTGGCAGCAGCTCACCGACGCCGAGGCCGGCCTCACCGGTCCCTCGACGTGGCACCGCGACCACCTCGACCAGGCCCTGGTTCATCTCCGTGCCCCCGACGGCCCCTTCGCCGCATGCACGACGAGCCCGACCCGGCCCAACCACCGCGTGCTGGCCACCCCGGCGCCCGAGCTGACGGGAGCCACCCGGTGATAGCCGAACCCGACTTCCACCTCGCCGACTTCGAGCCTGCCGACGCCGCCTCCGAACTCGCCGAGAGCAGCGTCTGGGCCGGAGACCTGACCGTGCTGGCCGAGCACCACACCACCCCGGAGGGGACGCACAGCTACCTCGTCGCCCACGACAGGTCGATGACCTGGGGCGTCCCCGGTGATCCGGCGCTCGTTGCCATCAAGATCACGCGGGACCTGCGCGAGCGCACGTTCACCTTCGAGACCGCGAACCACGCCAGCCTGGCGTTCGCCCAGAACTGGCTGATCGAGCATGGCTGCCCGCCCGAGCAGATCGCCCAGGCCAAGGGGGACTCCCTGAAGCCCGCCGACGATCTCACCCTCTGGATCGAGCAGCAGATCCGGGAGTCAGGCACTCGTTACAAGGTCCTCGACAGCTGGACCTCGGACTACGCCCCGTCCGAGACCTGGACGCTGACCCGTGACTCCAGCGCCGCTCAGGCACCGATTCGTGTCTTCCTCGAAGAGGGGAACCCCGACGCCCACACGTACACGATGCGCGAGGGCGCCTTCGCCGACGAGGCCGCCGCCCGCCACTGGCTGGAAGACCGCAGCAGTCCGCTGCCGCAGCCCCCGGACTACCGCGGTGAGGCCGCCGCCCGGCTGACCCGCGCCGCCCTCACCCGATCATCGGGTGCCTCCGCGATCCCGAAAGCCGGCCTCGACACGGGCAACGCGCCGTCGGCAGGAACGGGTCAGCGCCCGACCCCCCGGAGGCCGATGTGAGCCGCGCCCGCTTCGCCTTCGCCGCCCACCCGGACGCCATCGCGGACCTGCGACAACTCCCCGACGAAGTCCGCGACCTGGCACTGCTGGAACTGCAGAACCTGGTCCACGGCAGCGACGACTGCCTGCCGCTGACCGGCCGCCTCGCGGGCTTCCACAAGGTCTACGTCGACCCGGCCGTCTCCTACCGGATGGTCATCCAGTTCCGCCCGGCCCCACCCACCTCGACCCACAAACGCGAGATCTACCTCGTCGCGGCCGGTGCCCGGGAGGACTACGCGGTCTACCGCACGGCCCAGCTCCGCACCAACCGCACCGGCCCCAACCGGCACGAGGGCACCGACGCGGCGGCCGAGGCCCGAGTCCAGGCGGCCCGGTCCCGATCCCCCCACGCGATCGACCCGACCACGTCCCTCCCGGCCACCACACCGGCGGCAGCCAGCCCCGCCGCCCCGGCCGCCTCCCGAAAGGCCTCCATCCGATGACCGCCAACCGTGCGTCCCTCGACCGCACCGAACTGGCCGGGCTACTCACCGACGCCGCGCGGAGCGTCTCGGAGGTCCTCACGACCGAGTACCCCACCTCCGCCGGCCGCTCCTACCTGCATCCCGTCCTCGGCGCGCTGTCCGCCGGTCCCCGGGTGGTCCGCGAACTGAACGACCGGCTCGAAGAGTTCGTCGTCGAAGAGCCGCTGCCTTCCACCCCCGCCGGTCTGTTCACCCTGGCGTCCTACGCTTCCGCGCTCGGCTGGCTCACCGAGTCCCTCGCCGAGCTGACCGCCTCCGTGGACCAGATCTGCACGCGCGTCGGCATCCCGGCCGAGCCGCCGGACCCGGCCTTCGTCGCGCCCTCGCCAACGGACCAGAACGACGAGTTCGACTTCGCGTTCAGCGCGCTGGAGTTGGCCGCCATCCGCACAGCCGCCGAGGCTGCCGACCTCAGCCCCGGCGACTACGTCGAGGTGCTCTCGCGGTCCCTGCTCGCCGCCTCCCGGATCACCGACGCCTGCATGGAGATCTCCAGCGGCCTGCTCGAAGACGCCGCGTACGTCCTCGGCGAGGCAACCGATCACGTCCGAATCGGCGAGGGCCCCGACAGCCTGCCCACTCTGGTGCGCTCTCTGCTCGCCCGAATGGACGCTGCCGAATGAACCCCCACGACAGGGCGAAGCGGCCCGGCGCGCACCTGGTCGCCGAGAAGTTCCGCGTCGAGGCCCCTTGGCGCTGAGCGACGACCGACCACCCCGCGACCCGCGTTCCCCCGCCGGCCCGACCGCCAAGCCCTCCCGCTCCCGCTGAAATCCTCAGAAGGAAGACCCCCATGTCCACCGTGATCTACACCCGCCACCTGGTCGAGCACCGGTACGGCCGCCCATTGGAGGACCTCCAGCGCCACAGCGCGCATGGCGGTTCGGGAGATCCCGTTCTGCCCATCGTGCTGCGGCGGCTCGACGGCCTGGCCACGACGAACGCTCATGCCCGCGCCGCGCGCCGCAATCTCGACGCGGCCTGGCAGCGCTGCCGCTCCGGCGGACTCACCCTCGACGAACTGGTGCTGCGGTACGCGGCCGAAGTCGTGGACCTCGAACGCCGGGAGCAGTCGGAAGCCGAGGCAGTCTGGGACTTGCTGGACGTCCGCCTCCTCCTGGACCAGCCTGCCGCCCGTCGGCCTTCGACCGCCCGGCGAACCGGCCCAGCTCCGGGCGATGAGGACCTCATAGCCGTAGCCCGCCAGGTCGCCGCCCGTCTCCCCCGGCTCAACCGCGAAGCCCTGCGCCAGGGCCTACGCGCCCGCGGCATCCACGTCAGCAACCGCCGCCTCGGCACGGTACTCCAGCGTCTCCGTGCCGAGCGCGACCTCCACTGATCCGCACCCCGCCGCCCGATTCCCCTTCGCCATAATGGAGTTACCGCCATGTCCGCCCCCGCACGACCCGCAACCTCCCAGATCGGCTTCGTCGACGCCCAACGCGTCGAGAAGGCACTGTCCCTGATAGCGCCGAAGTGGACCACCTGGTCGGCACAGACCCTGGCCCAGCAGGGCGGCCCCATGCGTGTGCGTGATGTCGCCGCCCGCCTCCCCTTCGTCAGCGAGCAGTTCGTCGGCAACCGGCTGGCCCAGATACACGATGCCGGGCTGGTGACCCAAGCCGGTGATCGCCAAGGTGCCCCGTACCAGCTCAGTGGGTTCGGCAACGCACTGTCCTCAGTACACCGGGCACTGTCCGACTGGTCCCACGCGCACCTGCCGCTCGGCAAGGTGGCCGGTGCCGAGCGCGTCGAGGACGCCGTGCGCCGGCTGCACCTTCGCAACTCGACCGCCGTGATCCAGGCCCTCGACGCGGGCGGCCCCATGCGGTTCGTCCACATCGCCGAACAGGCAGGACTGGACAACAGCTTCACCCGGCAGCGCCTGATCCGGCTTCAGCTCGACGGCCTGGTCACCCGCACCGGACCGCGCCACGGCGATCCGTACGTCCTGACCGCCGCCGGACGGGCACTCGGCCCGGTCTACGCAGCCATCGAGCACTGGAGCAACCCCGTCGCCGCACCACGTCCCGCCCCTGTCCGGGTCGCGGCGGCCACGCGCACCCACACGGGCATCCCGCCAGGGGCGGACGGCATCCGTACCTCAGCGGCCCTGCGGCGGAGCACCGCCGCGCCCAGCTCCCTGTTCAGCCACGCCCCGCAGCCACAACCGCGGGTACCGGTGGCCGTGGCCGCTCAGTCGGCCTCCTCCCGGGGCCGGTGATCCGGGTGGCACTGAGAGCCAGCCGCTTCACGCCGTTGCCACGGCGCCCCCGTGCAGTCCAGCCGTTCGTTCCTCTGCGCACGCGGGCGCGTTCCCCTCCTACACCTCGGAGTCTCGACCGTGAACACCCAGCCCTACGACCAGCATCCCTATCAAGAGGTACTGGTCAGCCCCATGTACCTGGCCGGCTCCAACGGGACCGGGGACGCTGGCTTCGCCCCTGTCAGTCACTGGCCGCACCACTATCTCGACGAGGGCCCCTGCCAGCTCCTCGTCACCTCGCCCGACCAGCGAATACGGATCGGCTGGTTCGGCGACGACTTCGAACTGTGGAAGATCAACGCCGCCGAGGACGCCGTCTCCGCACCCCGCTGGACGGCAACCTTCAACCACGTCACCCCGGCCGAGATCGTCGCCGGGCTCACCAGCGCTCTGGCCCGCGACTACGCCGAAGCCGAGGCCACCGAAGGCAACGCGCGCTTCTTGACGAGCCCGTCGTTGTACTGGGCTGGTGCCGTCCGGCCGCTGACCACTGTCGGCTGGACCCGCGACGGGGCGGCCGAGCGCGGCACTGTCGAGATCATCGCCCCCGACGGACAAGCGGGCGTTCTGATCGACAACCGCCTCTCTGACTGGGACGACGAAACCGTCAGGCTGTGGGCCGGTCCTCCGGGTTGGGGCACGCGCGCGGAAGCGGTCTTCACAGCCCGCACCCCGACCCACCTGATCGCGGCGACCGCAGCCGCCATGTCGGACTCAGCCCCGGCGATTCGTGAGCGGCACCAGATCAACCGCAAGGTGGAGCACCTGGTCACACTGACCCCGGTCGGCCAAGCCGCCGATCCTCAGATCTTTCGTGCTCCGACCCCACTCGACGTGCGCCGCACCGCTGTCGCCCAGGCCGTACACCGCGCCGCACGCGCCCCGCAGACAGCAGCCGACCTCCGCGTCGTGGCCGCTCGCAGTCGCACCGCGACTTCGACACAGAATCTGTCGGGCAACCTCGCACACGCAGCCGCGGCCAGGCCGCCGGCCAGCCCGTCGGCCCCCCGGCACAGCCGCTGACTCCCGCCCCCAGCCCCTCCGAGACGTCGCCTCTGCCCGAAGCATCACCTCCGAATACCGGGAGTTCCGCCATGCCCGACGCCACCGCACTCGACCAGGCCGACGCGATGATCGAGAAAGCCTGGGGCCGCCCCATCGAGGCGCTGGAAACCCTCGCGGTCCGCCGCCCCGTCGAGGATCCGCTCCTGCGCTCGGCGATGCATATCCGTTCGAGCCTCGTCGTCTCGAACAACGCGGTCGCCGTCCACCAGGACCGCCTGCACGCCCTCACCCAGCCCGGTCATGTGTCGGCCTTCCACGACCTGGAGCGGATCACCAGCTCGGCGGTGGACCTGCGCGTCGCGCAGGCCGAGAGCCGCATAGCCCTGCAGGCGATCAGCCACGTGATCGAGGCCCGCGAAGCCGCCGTGACCACGGACCGGGCACCGTCGCTCAGCCTGGCCCAGGCCGCTGTCGCCCGCTCCGCGCACGCGCCGCGTGCCCTGGGCCAACCACCGGACCAGCCCGCCCCGTCGGCCGCTGTCCGCCCCACGGTGGCCACGACCAGGCCCGGAAGGTAACCGGTCAGCGGGAGTCTTCGTCGCGATGGGCCACGCCGAACCGGGAGTCCATCGCGCGGGCCAGCTCCACCAACGTCAGCTCGACGCGCCGCCCGTCCGCGATCCGACACTCCACCACGGCTTCCCCGCCACGCTGCCTCCGCGCCTGGATGCCCACGGCCCACTGCCCGTCGGCCACCATCGCTATGTCGCCCACCGTCCACGGCCGCCCGGCGCCACGGATCTTGCGCTCCAGCCCGGCACCGTCCCAGTGTCTGCTCGACTCCGCCATGGCCTGCCCCTTCTGTTCTGTACGGCCCCGCGCCGCAATCCGGTTACTACAACCGGTCGCGCCGATCCATTCCCCGGCCCGCAGGCCTCTTCCCCCCTCGGCGGCCAGTTCGCCCACGGCAGACCCCACCTTCCCGGAAACGACTACGTACTTCGGCACACCGCATGTCAACGTACGGACGTCGGGAAAACCCGCAGGTCAACGAAGGGACGCCCACTCGTGAACGCCTCCAGCACCCTCCTGCCAGCCGTCGTCCGCCCCGCCGTGGAGGAACGCGCCTGGCTCTCCAGCGACCACTGTGCGAGCCCGGTACTCGAACTGCTCGGCGGGCTCGGTTGGGCGATAGTCGATACCCCGGAGGCCAATGTGCACTGCACCAGCCCGGACGGCCGCGTCTACGTCGGCTGGCTGCCCGAGGACACCACCGCCTGGAAGCGCGGCATCGTCTGGCAGGTCCGGGTCCACCCCTCCGACGCCGAGCCCTGGATCGAGGAGTTCGGCCCCGACACCCCCTCCGAGGCCGTGGCCGGGTTCCTCGCAGCGCTCATCGCAAGCCGCTGAACCACCCAGCAGACGGTCTTGCGCGACCAACTCTGCCTCGACGTCCCTGACGCTCTATCACCACACTGCTTCACCCTCGATCCCGGAGGCTCCCCGTTGCCCCAGCACCTGACCGTCGGCCACCTGCTCCGCCAACTTCACAACCTCGACCCCGACCTGCCGATCCGCCTGGCCGTCAACCCCGACTGGCCCTTCGCCCACTACGTCGGCACCGACGTCGTCGTGGGCGACGGCATGGCGTTCATCGCCGAAAACGGCCAAGAGGGCTACCTCCCGGCATCGGTCCGCAACGCTCTCGCCTGGGCCTGACCCTCCGTACGGACCTGTCCAGGAGGCCCCGATCTCACCGCGACCCCACCCTTCCACCACCCACCCGCTGCACGCCCTCGCCGTGCGGCCCATGCCGCCGGGAGTGCGCGGCGCACTGGTCCAGCGCGTCTCCGCCCTCCCGGAGGGACCGCTCGACATCTCCTGGCTCCCGGCGGGCACCCCTGAACTCCCGCTCGGCCGTATCTGCCTGCACTGGGAGCCCGCCTCGCACGCGGGCTGGGACGTCACCGCCCACCTCGGCCTGGCCACCACCGAGGTCCTCCTCGCCTCCTGGCCCGCCGCCCCCGACGACTGGCCGCGCCTGGTCCGCCCCACCATCCACGAGGTGACCGGCCTGTGCGCCGCCCTCGCGGTCGCCACCGTCGCCCTGGACCTCTCCAACCGCCTCGCCGAAGTCTGACCGCAACCGCAAGGCCGCCCCTCGCCGAACCGGCAGGGGCGGCCTTGCCGTACGCCCGCCCACGCTCATCACCGACGAACGATGAGGACACGATGGCCGACGAGCAGCAGCTCTGGAGGTATCCGGAGGTCGCCGCCCACGTGGGCATCAGCGTCCGGGCCGCCCGCAGCCGCAAGAGCCGGGACACTCTGCCGGAGCCCGACGACATCAGGGTGCAGGACCAGCCCTGGAGGCCCGCCACGTTGCAGGGCTGGCAGCCGGTCGGCCGAGGGTTCCGCAGCGACCTGCACGGCACCGCCTCTCCCGACGGCACCGCATCCGGCTGACCGTCAGTCGTTCCCGCCCGTAGGCTGCGGCCATGACGACCGACTCGCCGATGCCGTCACCGCCGTTCCCCTCGCCCGACAGCGCCGTGCTCCGGCTGATTGTCGGCAACGCCATCGCGTCGGTCCGCAGCGGCGAAGCCTCGGTGGAGGAGGCGATCCTCCACGCAGCCGTCCACGGCTGGTACGAGGGCCATGTCCAGGGCGAGGACGAGTGCCCCGGCTGCGACTTCCGGGGCGAGCTGCCCAAGCACAGCAACCGCGGCTGAGCAGGGAGCCACTCGCGTGGGAGACGAACGGCTGAACGAGCAGTGGTGGTCCGCCGTCTGGGCAGACCTGGAAAGGCAGCGTAGGGCTCGTTCTTGGATGCCTGGTCCCTCGACTGTGATGGATGTCCTGCAAACCAGCAGGAAAGAGAGAGCTCACCAACTCTTGATCGGCTGGCTGCTCGACCCCCGCCAGCCGCACGACCTCGGAACCGCCGTCCTCACCGGAATGCTGAGGGTGCTGGGCAAGGCGCACCTCGTCGAAGCCGAGGGACTCGCTCGGGTCCGGGTGGACCTGGAGGTCGTCAAACCGGGCTCACGCGCGGACATCGTCATCTCCACCTCAGCGTTCAAGCTCGTAGTCGAGCTGAAGGTGCACGCGGACGAAGGCCGTGAGCAGACGAAACGCCTTGCCGACGACCACGCTCAGCAGCAGGAACTCCTGCTGGTGTTCCTCACGCTCCACGGTGACGACCCGGCGGACGAACGCTTTACACCGATGAGTCTGCGCACCTTCGCTGGCCTGCTCCGGAGCGCTCTTGAACAGGCCCCTGCCCCGCTCACCCCCCATACGCGCCGTGGCAGGGAAACGGCAGGGGATCTTCTGGACACCTTGGAAAGGATGACCGGCATGGCCCCAACAGACCAGGCTGCGGCGCGGATCTGGCTCACCTACGGCGAGCACTTGCCCAGTGCCAAGGCCGCAGCACGCGACGTGCTCAAGCAACTGCCAACGGCTGTCGCGGCGGTGCTGAACCGACTTGACCTGAGTGAGCCCGTGAAGGTTGTCGGCCCGTTTCCCTACCAGGCAGTTGGACACAAGAAGATACGCGGAGACTTCGGGACGTACCCCGAGTTGGCGGTGCTCCTGGTCAAGCCAGGATGGTGTACTGCCGACGGCAGCCCTCGGGCCGGCGTTGGCTACGGGACCCGCGCCGAGCCTGACCCTTTCGACTTCGGTGGAGATCTGCGTCCCTTCCTGGGGATCCGTGCCGAGGATCTAAGGGTTAACGAGTACCTCTCAGCCGCCTGCGACCCGCAAGATCGGCCGTTCTGGGATCAGTGGCCGCGTTGGGAAGAGCTCGACTTGACTCCCCCTGGCGAGGAAGACGATCTCGTTGCGGCGTACTCAGATCGAGCAGCCGCGCGAATCACGGCGCTGTGGGAGCGTAATCACACCCTGATCGACCAGGCTGTGGCTCTCAGTGAGGCCAGCGGCTGATGGAGCAGCTCACCTGCAGTGGCGGACTCTCGCCGGTCAGCAGACCACAAGCACGAGGCCCGGGACACATCCCTCTCGGTCTACCGCATGTCTGCCGAACGCGGTTTCCTCGTGCGCTCCGTGTGCCGTCCCGAGCCTCCGTGCCCTACAAGGCCCGGTGGCTCACGGTGTCGTCGTCCGCCACCTCGTACAGATCAACCCTGAGTAGTTGTCGAACAGCGGCCGGAACCCGCTCGGCAGCCTTTACGGATGAGGTCGGCACGATCAGGGCGTAGCGGGTGTTCGGGGACCCGTCCGTCATCCGACGCAGGAGCTGCCCGTACACGATGTCGACGTCTATGCCCTTCTCCTTCGTGCGCCCCTTGGCCTCCCCGATCAAGCGCTCATCACCACGCAGGGCTTCGATGTCGGTCCACTTGTCGGTGGGAGTGACTGGGGTCCAGCCTTCGGCGATCAGCCAGCACCTGAACACATCGATCACGCGGTCTTCGTCGCTGGTCCGCGCCAGGAGGTTCCGCACTGCCTCCAGGTCAGATACTCGGGTCCTGCGCAACCGGCCTCTGCCGTCAGCATTGAGGTCAGCCGGACGGATCACCACGAGTCGTAGGCCGTGCGCGGGAATCTCGGTGTCTCGACGGGCGTCGTACAACGCGCGCTGTTCGCCGCGGTGCACACCGCTGATGGTCAGTATCTCCGGCTTGTCGAAGATCGGCACCGGCTGGTCGTGCTGGAGTTCGCGGTACTCAACTACCAGTTGGTGGCAGGGCCAGTACGAATCGACTGGCAGCTTCACTCGCCGTCCGGTGGCTCCGGGATCTCCAAGCAGCCAATCGAACCGATGCCCCTGTCGGCCGACTTCCCCGAGAACCTCGTCACACATGCCGAGTACGTACGCCTCGTCGCTGTCTTCTCTGCTCATGGCTACGGAGAATGCCACCCGCCAGTGACAGCGAGCCCGGATTCGCCGAGCCGCCCCCTCCGGCGGGAAGCGGCTCGCGCTGCCCTCCTCAGGGACGAACGTCAGCACTGCTGAGCTTTCGGAACCAACATCCATACAGGTCACAGCAGTTGATTTCGGGATTTCGAGAACTGTTGCGACGGATGCAGTTCGGCGCGTTAGGCCAGGTAGGTGCCTGCGAAGGCGCCGTCGAAGCCGAGTGCGATCAGGCCCTGCTCGACGCTGGGGTAGGTCGTCCCGTCCGGGATGGCGATCATGGCGTCGAAATCGGCGCGGCTGATCTCGGGCTCGAGCCACTGGTTGCCGCAACGGCAGCGGACCCAGACATTGCGGCCGTGGTTGATGAGCAGCCAGTCGCGCCGGGCCCGGCAGGCCGAGCACAGCACGGGGATGCCGCGCAGGGACAGCTCCGGCGGATGGCTGAGGCATCGCGTCGCTCCGGGGCCGCTGGGCGGCTGCGTCTCGTACTGCTGCTGCAGCAGCGGATCACTTCCGGCGGGCGCGGCGGGCAGGACGGGGGTCGGCTCTACGTGGTGGTCGGTCGTTCTGAGCACGAGCGTCATCTCCCGGTCGAGGGCCTTCTCTTCATCCGTAACAGCCGGTGGAATCGGTTGTCCAGGGGTTTCGCGCAGTCGGCAGG